>JBOHBL010000036.1:0-2822 GCA_050698295.1 Rubrobacteraceae bacterium
CTCTCGCTCTTCGCGCCGCCGTCGTCCCGGAGCCGCTCGGCCCTCTCCTCGAAACGCGAGACTCGCTCGAATAGCGCTTCGTTCTCCTCGGCGAACTCGCGGATCACCCCGACGGCGCGGACGCGAAGCTCCGGTGAAACATCCGGAGGAGCTTTCTCTCCGCGCCCGAAAAAGCGCTTCACGCCGCGTTTGGCCCTGTCGGCGAGAGAGCGCAGACCCGCGTTTCCCAAAGACGTTATACTCTCTTCATTCATGGCGTACATAATAAACCCTCTGAGGCTGATCGTCGTTTTAGTCCTGGCCTTCCTTCTCCTACCGGGATGCTCTTCACTTTTCGGGGATCCCAGAGAGGAAGCCAACGAGGCGATATCGGAGGCGAACGCCTCCATCGCGGAGCATAACCGCCTCTTCGAGCGGGCCCGCGACACCTACAACGACGTCAAAGAAAACATAGAGGACGGCGACGGTCCATCGGGGCAGGGAGAGAGGATCACCAACGCCAGAGAGTCCCTGCAGGAGGCTCGCGGACACCTCCAGGAAGCTCAAAGCTCGCTTGCGGGGGTCGAAGACCTCGAAGTCGAGGAAGCGGTGAGAAGATACGCGCGGCTCCTCTCCGACGCGATGGACCAGCAACTAGCGGCCGAGGCAACCGAGATCGAATTCTACGAGGTCCTCGAAGAAGACCCGGCCCTCGAAGACAACCGCGAGGCGGCCCTCGAACTCCTCGAAGAAGTCGGGGAAGGCTACGCCGCCGCCGAGGAAGACTACGAACAGGCCCAGGAACTCGCCAACTCGAACCCCAAAGTCCTCAGCCCCGGCCCGCAACCCGGAACCGACGAAAGAGCGCCCGAAGAAGAGAGTTGATACCGCTCGCCGTGAGGTCTCCTCTCACACCAGGTCCGATCGAATGATCCCGCTTTTGCAGGGAGCGAGCTTCCTCCGCGCTAGACGAACGCGGCGGTGATCAACCGGTCCTGGCATCACCCTTTTTCTTCAACCGCCACGTTCAATTCTTTAGGAAGCCGCTCGACCTGTTCTCTGGTGCGGTTAAGCGAGGATTGCGTTGCTGACGTTCTGTAGTTTGCATAGCTGTTGCAGAGGCACCTCGTTGGTCTGCTTCTTGCAAGCGAGCGCCTCGTTATCGGGATTGACCAGCACGCTCAACCGCCGAGTAGCACTTCTGTAGAACAGGATGAGCCGTTTCCCATCGGAGTGAGCCACCGTCGGGTTAGAGTCGTAGACTTCTAACCGCGCATTCTTTTTCCACCTGGGCCAGCGGCAGAACTTAGTAAAGGTCTGCCAATAGGTATCAAGGTGGTCGTCGCTCCAGGCTCCTTCTACCCGCATGATGGGGACCGCCGGGAGATCCCAAGCCCCAATCCGTTCGATACTGACCCTCACTACTAGAGATCGTTTGAGTTCCTGACGCAGGGTCTCTTCGCTATACCATTGGCTGTACTCGATCAAGTCGCTAACCGCCGCCTGAGCATCGGGTGCAGGCCGGTCGCGCGAGAAGCTGTTCCGCCACATCGCCCCAAGCGTGTCGATCGGTAGGTCGGTCAAGATGGCCGGCGGAGACAGTTCTTGGGCTGCAACGCGCAGAAGTCGTGCAAGCTCTGGCAAGAGCCCCTCGTCCTCGATCAAGGCATAGTCGGCGAGCAAGTACAAATGCAACCAGGCCTGTTCTCGAAGATGCGATCGAGACTCGTCCCGCGTCAGTTGCCGTTCGCCGGTCGCGCGGGAGATCATGGGCCACCCAGTCGATTCGCGCTCGTCTCCCAGGAAAGCCGCGAATAACCTCTTCGACAGTTCAAAGAAGTTCTCGTCATTGATCTTCTTCTGCCGCCACAGACTTCGGAGGAAGGTGGTCAGGATAAAGAAGAGCTCCTGAAGGTACGTCGGCGATACCTGGGCCAGGTACTCGTTGTCCCGCATTCCCCGCTCGAAGTTCCTCACCAGCCGCGCGAATCCCCTGGTCACTTTTTCCATAGCGGATCGGTCTGTGACGGATGGCCGTGCCGATCCGGAGGGCTGAGGAATATCGAGTGTGGAACGCTCATCCTCGGGCATCGGACGGTAGACTGCGGCGCGTGCCGCGGCTAGCACGTCTTCGTAGAACGCGCGCTCGTAGAAGTCTACGTAGAGATCGCTGCCGGTTCGAACTTCTATGCGCCGCAACCGCTCGTCGACGATCATCGCCTCGGGATCGTAGTCCTCGTCGTCAACCGCCATGATGTCCTCACGGCGAAGCTCTTCTGTCGTCTGCCTTGAGATGCCCCGGTGGTCTCGCAGTTGCTGGGGATTCATCGCGAGCAGGTTCTGCAGCCGCGTTAATAGCTCAATGTCTTGCTCGAAGTCCTCAGAAACCAGACGTTCTGGAACTACGGCGCGATCCTGACGCTGAACAGGACGGCTGTTAACTCGCAGGTCAATGTTGTGGTTGACGATAGTTCGCGTGGAGGGCTCCCACGCGTCTGAAGATTTGACGACCAGCTTTATCAAGGCTGGAGCAGAGAGCACGTGAAGCATGTCTTCCGGCAGCTTCAGCAAGATTGTCCCGTCATCTCGCTCCCACCGATCTACTTCGAAAGATCTTGCTTCCTGCCCGAGCAGCTCCACGCGCAACCGCACGTGCTCCGGCACATCGGGCTCCACGACAATAGACAGTCTCCGGTCTGCGACCCCGGCCCGTATCATACCAAGTCCGTCTGTATAATGGTGCATTATGCCAAAGACGATAAAGCTCAAGCCGCACCTGGAGCCCGAGGAGCTGGAGGAACGCTGCCGCAAAGCCAAAGACCCGGTGTTGCGCGGCCATTACC
>JBOHBL010000037.1:0-3868 GCA_050698295.1 Rubrobacteraceae bacterium
CCCCGAGACGCAGCGGAACTTCCCCGGTCTGCGCCACTTTCGCGAAAGCCTCGGCGTCCGTCCGGCCATTGATGAACCCCAGCGCCGCCTCCACGGTGGAGGTCACGCCCGCGGCCAGATACCTTTCAGCTCCCCGCCGCAGGTGGCGGCGAACATCGTCCACGGTGGCTTCCGGGAGGTGAGGCGTCACCAGGTTCTGCGCCCACTCCCACAGCACGCCCGTGGGCTCTCCCTTCGCATCCCGGTCTATGCGGCCGCCGGGCGGGTCTTCCGTCTTCGAGGAGATGCCGGCCAGCTTCAGCGCGGCGCTGTTCGCGGCCATGTTGTGGCCTGTGATGTGCCGGACCTGTATGGGATGTCTCTCGCTCGCCCGGTCCAGTTCGTGGCGGGTGGGGTGGCGCATCTCCCTGAGAAGGGTGTCGTCGTAGCTGTGTCCGATAACCCATTCTCCGGGTGGAGTTTTCGCGGCGCTCTCCCTGAGAGCCGACACGATCTCCTCGATGCTCCGCAGCTCGCGGCAGTCTGTCTGCTCGAGTTGCTGGCCGAACATGGTCAGGTGCGTGTGCGACTCGACGAACCCCGGCAGCGCGACCCTGCCACGCAAGTCGATGGTCTCGGCGCGGGAGCCTACGAACTCTCGCGCGCCGGACGAGTCGCCCACGTAGACGATCCTCCCATCTCTGACAGCGACGGCTTCCGCCCTGGGGCGTTTGGGATCCATCGTGCACACGGTGCCGCCGACAATAACGCAGTCTGCTGCTTCAGGCATATTTCAAGCCTCCGATCTGAATTGAACATCGAACAACTCTAGTCAGCTCCTTGCTTCGCAGCAGCCTCCGGTTCCAACTCCCGTCTTTCCAGGTTCTCGCTCCACAGAGCCACGACCTGTTCATCATCACCGTGATTGGTGAACAGGCTGATCGCGACCAGAGACACCGCCATGACGGTGTAGCCGACCACCGCTTCGTGCAGTCCCAGAGGCTGACCGGCGACCTCCCAGACGATCGTGGCGGCGAGCGCGAGGACCATGCTCCAGACTACCCCGGCCCTCGTAACTCCGCGCCAGAACATGATGGCGAGGAAGGGTATCACCAGCGCGACACCGAGCCACTTCAGAGCGTATGAATAAATGGTGATGATGTCGGTGACGGCGAAGGAGACCATGAGACCCAGGACGCCGATGAGGGTCACGCTCCAGCGCGAAACTCTGAGAAGCTGTTCGGAGGTCGCTTCGGTGTCCATGTAGCGGTTGTATATGTCCCTCGTCAGGTTGGATCCGCCCTGCATCAAGAACGAATCTCCGCCGGAGACGAGCGCGGCCATGAGACCCATAGCCAGGATGCCGCCGAGTACTGGCGGCAATACGTCTTGAAGCACCGTGTAGAAGACCGCGTCCGGCGTCATTCCCTCCGATGGGATGAAAGAACGTCCGGCCATCCCGATCAAGGTCGAGAGAATCCCGATGAAGACGCCCCCGATCACGAACCCGACGAACGGCGCCCAGGTCGCAGTCCATTCGTCTTTCGAGGCATAGAATCTCTGCCAGGTGGACTGCCAGATCAGGTAGAAGGGACCTATCGAGAGCGCGAAGAAGATGGTACCCCAGGGATCCTGTCCCAAAAACGAGAAGTGGGTTTCCGGGATCGCCGGGGCTATCTCCCCTATGCCTCCCGCGTATAAATACGCCGCCACGCCCATCAGGCTGATGCCGACGAAGAGGATGACGCTCTGGATCGCATCCGTGGCGATGACGCTGGGGAGTCCGCCGAGCATTGTGTAACCGTAGATCAAAGCCCACGAAAGCAAGAGGCTCAGCCACAGAGGGATCCCGAACAGCGTCTGAAAGAGTATCCCCATCGCAACGAACTGCAACGCCAGCGTCGGCGCGGAGTAGATAAAGGCGGACAGGACGGCCGGGAGGAGTCCCGCCGGCTTTCCGAACCGCTCGTCGAAGAGGTCGGGAAGGGTATACAGTTTGGTCCTTCGCAACCGGGCGGCGAACAGCACGCAGAGAAGGAGCGAGACGAGTACCGCCGGCAGCCCGAACTTGGTGAAACCGGATATGCCCGACTCGTAGCCCAGCCCGACTCCTCCTATGAACGCCGAGGCTCCCACCCATGTAGCGAGGATCGTGCCTGCTATGGGCCAGAAACCGACGTTCCAGCCCGAGACCAGGTATTCGTCAACCCCCGAGATGTTACGGTAGTGGTAGATCCCGATGGCGAACATGACCACCACGAACAACACGATCCAGAACAGGTACCAAAGCACCGCCTATCTCCCCTTATCTCTTTGCTCATGCTACTTCTCTTGCTCCACTTTCGATTCCGGGCGATCCGCGCCGCCGGGGCCTTGAGAAGTCTCTGTCTCCGGCTTCTTGCCGAAGATGAGGTAATCGAGCGTTGACTTTGGTATCTGCATGTACTGCTTTCTCTTGTAGATGTAGAAGACAGCTCCGAGGAGGACCCAGACTCCGAGCGCGATCAGGGACGGCGCGCCGAGCGCGGCCGGCGATCCCGGCACGAGCAGCAGACCGAGGAAGGTCAGCCCGCTCAAGGCACCCAGCAGGCTGAACGCCTTCTTGACCGGGGAGACCGCGTCCTCGACGTCTCCCTCCCGAACCCCGGCGGCCGACCAGCGGAACATCCTGAACGCCGTGAAACACGTGTAGAAGTAAGCGATGGTCACGCCGACAGCGGACATATCCACAACCCAGAGAAGGGCTTCCCTCCCGAACCACGGTGCGATCAGGCACACCGCGCAGGTGAAGATGATGCCGAGAACGGGCGTGTTGTACCTCGGATGGAGCTTCGAGAAGGCATCCGGCAAAACCTTCGCCCGGCCCATCGCAAAGAGAAGGCGGCTGGAAGAGACGTAAAAGCCGTTCAATCCCGTGAAGACCCCCATGCACACCGCGACAGCAAGGACGGCAATCCCGAGAACTCCGAAGAGTCCCGCCACGGCGTCTCCGGTGCCCCAGGTCGGCTCTGAGCCGACGAGTCCCTGCCACGGCGTCGAGGCGGCGGTAGCCAGGATCATCGCCGAGTAGATGGCGGCCGCCGCGATGAGAGCGAAGATTATGAGACCGAATGCCCTCGCCGGCGAGAAGTCGAATTCCTCGGCGGCCTGCGGGACGTTGTCGAAGCCGACATATGCCCACGGCGCGATGGCGACGATGGCAAGCACGGCGGTCCACGCCGGGACTTCCGGGTTCATCAAAGGCTGCACGTTGCTCCACGGCGTATCCGGGTGGACGACTACGCCGACCAGGATGATCGCCACGGCGATGAGCATGACCACGCAGAACGCGAACTGCACCTTCCCGGAGAGCGTCGTTCCCCGAACATTCATCCACGCGAAAGCGAGGAGGGCGATGCTCGCTACCAGAACCTCTCCCAGGTAAACTTCCCAGCCCGCGATGGTGTACATGAGTCCCCAATCCGTGATGATCGGAAGCACGTACTTGCCGAGCAAAGCGAGAGCCGAGGCATTCAGCGCGACGATGCTCAGGTACCCGAGTGTCAGGAACCAGCCGCACACGAAAGCCTGGTCGCGCCCGAAGCCGTGGTAGGCGTAGGCGAACTCGCCGCCCGAGACCGGGAAACTCTTGATCAGGAACCCGTAGCTCACCGCTATGACCATCATCAAAAGACCGCCGATGACGAGTCCCAGTATGGCCCCCAGTGGCCCGGCGGTCCCCATCCAGTCCGTCGGCAGGATGAAAGCCCCCCACCCGACCGCCGACCCGAGCGCGATCGCCCAGACCCAGTGCGGCTTCAGTGTTTTAGATAACTGCGCTCTCTCCTCCATGCACTCCTCCTTTTCCAGACGGCCCCGCTGTACGGGAGCCGCTCCCACACCTCAAATC
>JBOHBL010000038.1:0-7722 GCA_050698295.1 Rubrobacteraceae bacterium
GACATCTTCTCTCAAGCTCAACCTGGAAATACTTAGGCTGTCTTGCCTCGCGCGCGACGATCATGGGAGAATTCATCGCCGGCGGTCACGTCGGGGAGCCGCATCATCTGCTTTTCTCCTGCTCGTCGAGGAACCGCGCAGTCTTTTCGTTGGTGCGGGCGAACGCTTTCCCGGACGGTATGTGGCGGCATCCTTCGAGGAGTTCGGCGGAGACGAGGTTAGGGATGATCTCTCTCGCCCGCTCGATGGCGGCTTCGCCGGGGAAGAAGACGTCGTTTTCCGCCGCGAAGACCAGCGTTGGCGAGTCGAAGCTTTCAAGCTCTTTCGCGGTGGCTTTGCGGGGGAGGTCGGAGTCGAGTTTCACGCGGCGGTAGACGGCACCGAGCTGTCGTTCGAGGAATTCGTCGTCCTCGGAGAGCAATGGTCTCGCCGCCCGGTGGAGACGCTCGTGGTTCGGGGAGAGACGGTACATCGCCATTGGAAAGACAACCTTTGCGAGCATGGGTGGGATCGGACCTCGAACCAGACCGGAAGGAGAGACGAGGACCGCGCGAGAGATACGCCCCGGCGAGCGTTCCGCGACCCTCAGGGTGATCCCGGCTCCATAGGAGACGCCCACGAAAGGCGCGCGGTCGAGTCCGAGGCCGTCGAGGACTTCCTCCACCCAGCGCGCGTGTCCGTCGCCCTTCGAGGAAGGACGGGTCCGCGCGCTCCTGCCGGGCTGTCCGATGATGTCGGGAGCGTAGATGCGGTGGTTGCGCGCGAGCGGCAGAAACCATTTGAGGCAGCTAGGGTTCAGGAAGTTCCCTCCCGGAAGGAAAAGCAGCGGAGGAGCTTCTCTCGGGCCGACGGCGAGGACGTGGGTGTGGCCGAGGCTCGTGGTGACGGAGAGGTTCTCGTATTCAGTGTCGAGTCTTTCGAGCGCTTCGTCGTAGAGAGACAGTATTTCGGCTTCGCCTTCTTCGCTTATATAAATGGAGTCGGGGATTGTGATCTCCTTTGGGAGAAGGACCGAGCTTCAACGGATCACCTTCAGGCTCGCCGGCTCGACGCGGAAGGTCATCGGGAGGCGACCCCATATTTCTCCGTCTAATTGCACCGGAACCTTCTCTTCGGAGGTGGCTTCGAGTTCGGTGGCGGAAAAGCGGGTGGCGTCTTTGCTGAGAGGCTTTTTGGCGAGGATGCGGCCGAAGATGTCGGGTCGGAGGAGTTTGCTGACTTTTTCGACCATTATGACGTCGAGTTCCCCGTTCGTTAGCGAGGCGAGTTCTGAGGAGCGGTAGTCGCCGCCATAGTACTGGCCGTTGGCGATGATGGCGAATTGCGAGGTGTGGTCGCCGCCGTTTTCGATCCGGATCCAGGGTAGGTCTTCCACGGCCAGCACCTTGAACGCCGTGAGCGCGAAGGCCATCGCTCCGAGGTTTTTCTTGAGCGTGTCCGGCACCGACCGGACGACGTTGGCGTCGAAGCCGATCCCCGCCATGCACGAAAACTTGCGCTCCACGCCGGCTTCGTCCCTGGCGATTCCGAGGTCCATCCGAATAATTTTCCCCTCGACGATTCGCCGGCAGGCTTTGTCCACGTCGAGCGGTAGACCCAGCTCCCTCGCCAGCACGTTCGCCGTCCCGGTTGGCAGGATCCCAAGCGTCGCGTCGGTGTGCAATCCGTTTATGACCTCATTGACGGTCCCGTCGCCGCCCGCGGCCACGACCATGCATGCCCCCGCCAGCGTCGCCAGTTCCGTGGCGTGTTCGGGACGCTCGGTCGGCCAGACCTCCACCTCCCCGCCAAGCTCCTTGAACGGTCCCGCGCAGCGTTTCAAGCTATTCATGTCGCCGCGCCCGGAGGCGGGATTCCCTATGATGACAACGTCCATGCCGGATAATATACGCGCTTTCGGGGAAAATGATTCTGTCCTGATACGAGAAACACGGAGAAAACTTCTATGGAACCTAGAGAGTTCGTCGTGCCGGGAGTCGGGGTGGACGTCGTGGATTGCGAAAGGATGAAGTTCGCCCTCGAACGAACTCCGAGGATCAGAAAACGTCTCTTCACAGACGCCGAGATCGCCTACTGCGAGAAGTACCGTTTCTACGAGCGTCACTACGCCGGACGCTGGGCCGCGAAGGAGGCGGTGTGCAAAGCATTGGGCTGCGGCCTCATCCAGTGGAACGGAGTCGAGGTGACCCGCAAGCCCCGCAGCGCGCCTTACGTGCGAATCTTCGGCAAGATAGAGAGGTTCGCCAACGCCGTCGGGGTGCGCGAGGACGAGCTCTTCATCTCCATAACCCACTCCGAACTCTCCGCCGTCGCCGTCTGCGTCGTCCGCCGCGGCGTGGAGCCGGTCCTCCTCCCGCCTCCTCCCTCGGAGTGATTCGATGAAACTCTACACCGCGCAAGAGATGTCCACCGCCGACTCGAACGCCCAAAACCTCGGCATCCCCGGCGGCGTCTTGATGGAACGCGCCGGAGCGGAGATGGCAGGGATCTCCCTGAAAACCTTCTCTCCGAAACGAGCCCTCGTCGTCTGCGGAGGCGGCAACAACGGCGGCGACGGGTTCGTCATCGCCCGCGAGTTGCGTCGAAAGGACGTCGAAGTCTCCGTCCTGGCGACCAAAGACGACTACACCGGCGACCCGAAGACGAACCTCGACGCTCTGAAAAATCTCGATGTGAAGTTCATCGCTCTCGAAGACCTCGAAACGGAACTTAGAAACACCGACCTCGTCGTGGACGCCCTGCTCGGGACGGGGTTTTCCGGCGAAGTTCGGGAGAAGGAGGCGAGCCTCATCCGGAGTATGAACGATGCCCCCGCCCTCGTCCTTTCCGTGGACGTGCCTTCCGGCGTGGACGGCTCGACGGGCGAGGTTCAGGGAGAGGCGACCCGGGCGGACCTCACCGTCTGCGCCCACGCGGCGAAGGTGGGATGCGTCGTCTCTCCGGGACGGACCTATGCGGGCGAAGTCGAGGTCGTGGAGATAGGCGTCCCCGACGAGGCCGAGGTCGAGCCTTCGGTCGTGTGGACGGACGCCGACTCCCTCCGAGGGCTCATTCCCCGCACCGAAGACCCGGCGCACAAGTATTCCGCAGGCGCGATCCTCGTCGTGGCGAGCGCGCGGAGCATGACCGGCGCGGCGGCGATGGTCGTCGGAGGGGCGCAACGAACCGGGTGCGGCATCGTCTTCCTCGCCACCCCCGAGAGCGCCGCTCCCGCCCTCGACTCCCAACTGACCGAAGCCCTCGTCTACGGCGTCCCAGAAGACGAGGAAGGTTTCGTGAACGGTGAAGCCTTCGAAAACATCCTTGTGCTCGCGGAGCGGGCGACGGCTCTCGTCGTCGGGCCGGGCATCGGCGCTGGGGACGGGCAGAAGACGCTCCTCGAAGGCATATTGCGAGAAATAGAAGTCTCCGTCCTCCTAGACGCCGATGCGATCACGAACCTCGCGGGCTCGGACGCTCTCGCAAACAGTGACGCCCCCACCCTCATCACGCCCCACGCCGGGGAACTCGGGCGCGTCCTCGACTCCGGCGCGAAGGAGGTTTCGGCGAAGCGGCTTTATTCCGCTCGCAAGGCGGCGAAGGATTTCGGATGTTGCGTGCTTCTCAAAGGCTCGGATACGCTCGTGGTCGAAGGAGATCTCGCCTCCGTCAACTCGACCGGGCACGTCGCGCTCGCGACCGCCGGGACGGGCGATGTCCTCTCCGGCGTGATCGGGGCTTTGCTCTCCCGCGGCATGGAGCCTTATGACGCCGCCCGCGCCGGAGCGTGGGCTCACGGTCGAGCCGCCGAACTCTGGGCGGAAAACACCGGCTGGCCCGTCGAGAGTCTCATCGCCACCGATTTGTTCCGCTTTCTCCCGCAGGCCGTTGGAGAGCTTCTTTGATGGTCTAGAATGCGATCGGAAACAAAATTCGAGGCTCACCAGAGGGGGCGTTTTGGATCAGGGCGACATTCGGGGGTTGAAGGTTGGGGATGTGATGCACTCCGACTGGCCGACGCTCGGCGCGGAGAACACCGTTGAGGAGACGATCAAGCTATTCGCCGAGCGTGGGGTTTCCGGCGTTCCGGTGGTGGAAAACGAGCGGCTCGTCGGGATCGTGACGGAGGGAGACCTCATTTTTCGGGACGCCGAGGAGGTGAAAGGACCGGGTTTTCTGGACATCCTCGGGGGCATGATCCCACTCGGAAACTGGGAGGAATACCGCCGCGAAACGCTCAAAAGCGCGGGCGTCACGGTCGGACAGGTCATGACGCGGGAAGTGAGGACCGTCTCTCCCGACGCCCCGCTCCCGGAGGCCGCGACGGTGATGGCCGAAGAGAGGATCAGGCTGCTGCCGGTGGTCGAAGGCGAGGAGTTTCGCGGCGTTCTCACGCGCATGGACATCCTGACGCTCCACATCCTCAACCCGAGCTTCTGAGGCAACGTGAACTTCCCGAGCCGCACCTGGGCCGAAGTGGACCTCGGCGCGATCCGCCACAACGTCCGGGAACTGAAAAGGCGAGCCGGAAACTCCCGCCTCATGGCCGTCGTCAAGGCCGACGCATACGGACACGGCGCCGTGCCGGTCGCAAAGGCGGCTCTCGAAGCCGGAGCCGACTCCCTCGCCGTCGTCACCGTCGAAGAAGGCGCGGAACTTCGGGAGGCCGGAATTTCAGCGCCCATCCTCGTCTTCACCGACCTCTCGCCGGATAAACTGCCGCTCGCGGAGAAACTCGGCCTCGCGGTGACGGCCCATTCCCTCGAAAGCGCGAAGAGGGTGTCGAAACACCCCGATCTCGAAGCGCACCTCAAAATCAACACCGGGATGAATCGCTGGGGCGTGGCTCCGTCGGAGGTCGGAGAAGTGAGGGAGATGCTCGGGGAAAACCTCTCCGGCGTGTACACGCATTTCTCCTGCGCCGACTGCGACGAGGACGAGACGAAAAAGCAGATCCGGCTCTTCGACGAAGTCCTCGCCGTTCATTCGTTCGGCGACGTCCTCGTCCACGCGGCGAACTCGGCGGCGACTCTGTGGCATCCGGAGGCTCGATACGACTGCGTTCGTCCGGGGGTCGCCGTTTATGGACTTCATCCGGGTGGGGGAGACTCGTCTAGCGAAAACCTCCATCCGGCGATGGGTTTGAAGAGCTACGTGGCGGACGTTCGGCGGCTCGGCGCGGGAGAGGGTGTATCCTATGGGCTGACCTTCCGCGCTCGCGAGTCGATGTTCGCCGCGACGGTCTCCGTCGGGTACGCCGAGGGGTATCGGAGGACGCTTTCGGGAAGGGCCGAAGCCCTGATTGGAGGCGAGCGTCGTCCGCTTCTCGGGCGGGTCACGATGGATGCCTGCGTCTTCGAGGTCGATGAGGGTGTTTCGGTGGGGGACGAAGTCGTCTTGCTCGGCGGGCAGGACGGCGAGAGGATCACGGCCGAGGAGCTTGGATCTCTGGCGGGCACGATAAACTATGAAATATCGACCGGGATAAATCCCCGGCGCGTCGAGAGGAGTTATCTGGATGTTCAAAGACCTTGACTGGAGATGGGCCTTCAGGCGGGCGGCTTTCGTCGTCGTCATCTACCTGGCCCTGATGTACGTTCTGAGTACGCTCGCTCCGGACACCTTCGCCCTCCAGACGCGGGAGGAGTGGACCGCGCTGCTCTTGAACGCCTTTTTCTTCTTCTTCATCTTCGCTTTCGTCTACGCTTTCATCGAGCGCTCGCGGCGCAGGCGGATGGCCGAGATGTCCGGCAAGAAAAAGGAAGACAAAGACGAGGAAGACCGGGAGCCCGGCCCGCTGAAGGGGCAGCCGAACCCGAACACCAGCCGCAAAAAGTCCACCCGCCGTCGCAAGTGATGGAAGATGGGGAGTAGGGAAAGGAAAACTGCTCCCCACTCTCTAAGTGGAGCGGAGCGACGCGCCTCCCCACTCCCTGTCTTTAAGGCGCTCGAACCCCCGCTCGACGTGGAGCGGGCGCTGGCGGAGGTCCCGGAACTCGGGCTTTCCCGGGGGCTCGCGCAGAGCCCTTACCATCATCTGGACACCCTCGACCATATTCTGGAGGTCGTCCGCCTCGTCGAGCGCGAGCTGGAGCGGAAAGAGCTTGGAGCGGTGGTCGTCCCCGAGCGGATCTCCGGGCTTCGACTCGCTGCTCTTCTCCATGACGTGGCGAAACCCGTGACGAGGGGCGAGTACGAGGGGAAGGTCATCTTCGTCGCGCACGACACGTTGGGGGCGATGATGGCGCGGAAGGTGTGTGACCGGCTTTCGGCTTCCGCGATATATACGGACATGGCGGTTTCGCTCACCGCTTTGCACCTCAAGATCGGCTTTATGGGAAGCCCTCGCGCGGACTACCCGCCGGATCGGCTCGTCCGGGCCGCAGGTCCTTTCGGAGAAGAGCTCGCCGTCCTCTCGTGGGCCGACCGGCTCGCGGCGCAGGGGCCGAGGCTGCGGGACGAACACCTCGAGCGCCACCTGAGCCTGTGCAAAGAGTTCCTCGAACTCAGCCGAAAGAGCGGTCCATACTCCGAGCCGGACTACGGAGGATTGAGGGGAGGGATCCGGCCCGATCTTTCGGAGGCCGATGTCGGTTACGCCGCGGCTCGACTCCGATTGCTCGCGGCGCGCGGCGTGGGGCGCGAAGAGGCGCTTGGATGCGTGTCGCGGCTGCTGTGACGGAGCGGGCCGCCGTGGCCGTCGTGGTAGAATCGCGCCGTCGCAGGGATGTTTTCACGGGAGCAGTAGGGAGGCAATTTGGGTTTCGAGCGTTCTACCAGGGATCGGTATTTGCTGGGTGTCTGCGGTGGGATCGCGCACTCCGTCGGCATCAACTCGAACGTGGCGCGGCTCATCACCGTCCTGCTGGGCATCGTCGTGCCGGGGGTGAGCATACTCGCGGTCGCCGTCGTCTACGCCCTGCTCGGGTACCTCCTCCCCGAGAGCCCGGAGTTCTAGGACTTGGAGTTCGCCGAAGCCCAGAAAGAGGCGCTTTCCTGCACGAAGTGCGGGCTCTGTCACTCGCGAACCGAAGTGGTCTTCGGGGAGGGACCGCTCAACGCGGAACTCTTCGTCGTCGGAGAGGCGCCGGGCTTCAACGAGGATAAGGAGAACAAGCCGTTTCGAGGCGCTTCCGGGATGCTCTTTGATCGCCTTCTCGGTTCCATTGGACTCGGCAGGGAGAAAATCTACGCGACGACGCTCGTGAAATGTCGTCCGCCGGGCTCTCCGCCCCGCTCTCCGAGGCCGTCGGAGTTGGGCAGTTGCCGGCCGTACTTGATGAGCCAGCTCGCCGCCGTGGACCCGAAGGTCGTGCTGGCGCTGGGAGAGACGGCGAGCCGCGTTCTCACCGGACGGAAGGAACCCCTCTCTCGCATCCGGGGTCGGGCGATACCGCTCGACGGGCGCTACGTCGTCCCGACTTTCTCGCTCGTCAAGGCGCTGTATGTCCCGGCGGATCGGGCCATGCTCGTCTCTGACTTCTCGCGCCTGCCGGAGCTGCTCGAAGCCGAGCGCCCATCCACCTACGACACGCTCAACGTGCTTCAGGCCCCCACCGTCGAACGCGAACCCCTCCAGCCCGGTCTTTGGTGAGAACCAGGCGAATGGAGCTGGAAGACCTCGACGAAACCGCGCTCACCGAGCTTGCGTCCGGGCTCGCCTCCCGCCTCGAACCCGGAGACGCCGTGGTGCTGGCGGGGGAGATCGGGGTCGGAAAGACGACGTTTGTTCGGGCCGCGGCC
>JBOHBL010000039.1:0-1793 GCA_050698295.1 Rubrobacteraceae bacterium
AGACAGCTCCCGAACTCGCTCGAATCGGCGGCTCAGACCGCCAAACTGCTCGAGTTCATGGGCAAAGTGCTTTCCGCCCACAACGATGTCCGGAGCGGAAGAGAGCAGGGGGCGTCTCAGGAGGAGCCTGAAGATCCGGACCCTTCTCCGGAGCCTGAGGTCGAGGAGGCGTCGAACGGCGTCTCGCGAGCGAAGAGCGCCGAGGTCAGGATAAAGCCCCGTCCGACGCTCTCTTTTCAGGCCATCGGGGGGGCGGGTGAGATCGGGGGCGCGAGCCACCTGCTCGATTTCGGGACGACGCGGGTGCTGGTGGACGCCGGTATAAAACCCGACGGACGCGGTCCCGCGTCCCCGGCCTTCGAGAAGGCGAACGGCCTCGACGCGGCGATCATCACCCACGCGCATCTGGACCACTGCGGGGCGTTGCCGCTCCTGGTCCGGGACCGGCCCGAACTCCCGATCTACTGCACCCCGCCCTCGGCGAAGCTCATCATAAACGCCCTCAACGACCACGCGGCGATGGGCGGTTCCATTCCCGGCGGAGCCCCCATCCACGAGGTCGGAAAACGACTCGTACCGGTTCCGTTCGGAAGACCCTTCGGGGTCGGGGACGCGAAGGTGACCCTGACGGAGAGCGGCCACATCCTCGGGGCGGCGAGCGTGCTGCTCCAGAACGGTTCGACGATGGTCTTCCACACCGGCGACATCTGCATGGAGGACCACTTCTCGATTCCCTCGGCGAGGCTTCCAGACGTCAAAAACATCGACCTGCTCATCATGGAGGCGACGCTCGCCGACCAGAGGCCGCAACCGTTCAGCGAATCGGTGAAGACCATGATCGAGGTGATAAACGACACCACGACGGGTCGCGGCGGCACGGTCCTCATCCCGACGTACGCCCTCGGACAGGCGCAGGAGATAATCCTCGGCCTCAAGCACTTCGCGAACGAACTCGACAAGGACGTCTTCATCTACGTGGACGGTTCGGTGGTGACGACTTCGGAGAGGCTTTACGCGGAGCAGATCGGCTACATGAAGCCTTATTTGCAGCAGTCCGACCCGAGGGAAGTCTTCTTCTCCGAGAACATCCGGGCGGTCGCCAACGATGATGGGGCGAGGGAGCGCATCCTCACCAGCCCGTGCGCGATCATCGCTTCTCCGGTCACGATGCAGGGCGGGGCGAGCGCGTTCTACCGCAAGAGGCTCGAAAAGAGCAAGAAAAACGCCGTGATCCTGCCGTCGAACGCCGCCGCCGCATACGGGGCGCAAAAGGCCGTGGGCGAGGAGCGAAACTGGCGCGTCGAGCGTGTCAGCTTCGCGGCGCACTGCACGCAGGAAGAGTTGCTGGGCATCACCAGGACGCTTTCGCCGAAGCAAATAATCCTCATCCACGGCTCCAAGAGGCGCATAAGCGACCTCGCCTTCCGTCTCGCGCCAAAGCACAAAATACACACCCCCGCCGTCGGAGAAACCGTGAGGACGGTGCTGTGAGGGGTTGTGGCGCGGGGCTCCGCGCGGGAGTACGATGCTGTCTGGAGTTTTGGGCGCCGGTTCACGGAGCAGGAGGCTGAAGGATGAGCGAGACGAATCTGGAGCAGTTCGGCGAGGTGAGGGCGGAGGGAAGGTTCACCCTCCAGAACTCCTCGATGCTGAAGGTGCGGCTGGAGAACGACGAGGTTCAGGCGCTGCTGGGCTCGATGGTCGCCTATCAGGGCGAGGTCCGCTTCGAACACAAGTCGGGCGGCATCGGGCGGTTCTTCAAAAAGGCGATGACCGGCGAGGGTGTGCAGCTC
>JBOHBL010000040.1:0-2194 GCA_050698295.1 Rubrobacteraceae bacterium
GTGCCTGATGCGGAAGCATACCTAGAGCCGGTGGATGTTGCCAAGAACGAATACGTCTGCTACGACAGTGAGGGGCGACGGCTTACTGTGCGGCCTGATTCGCGCGAGAAGACGAAAGGGTTTGCGACTTCAAATCGATTTGGTGTTCTAATGGAGACCGCGGAAGAAACGCCACGGCATGAATTGCAACTTCGGGCTAGGCTGGAAGCCTACATGCGGGCGTTCGACGTCGAGACGGATCACTCGATTGAAACTGAGTCGCTATCAGCGTTGATCGATAGGGCGAGACGCTGTGGGTCGCATCGGAACTATTAGAGAGGAATGGGGTCAGTTAGCCCGATCTATTCGTGAAGGCCCTTGGTTGTGAGGCGAAAAGCGTGGTCATCGGCGGGGAAGCGATTTTACAGGCCGCGTGGGTGAGCCTGGGAGCGGGCGAGGTCTTTTGCTGAGGTCAGATTCGACATTTGTGTTGTCGAGAAGACAGTTCGGGCTTTTACGGGGAAGCGGGTGGGCGGTGTGCGGCTACGCGGGTGCTCGGGCGAGGCGTTGGGCGAGCAGGTTCCAGATCGGCGCGGCGGGGTGAGCGGAGGCGAGGTGGAACCAGACGCGCCGGGCAGAGGTGACGACCTTGGCGCCGATCTTGAGGAGCTTGAGCCTCAAGGTATCCATCTGAGCCGAGGCCAGGGGAGTTTTCTGAAGGTTCTCTCTGAGGCAGAACATGAGGATGTAGGCGGCGACGTGGAGCAGGAGGCGGAACTGGTTGGAGAGGAAGCGGCTGCAGGAGAGCCGGTCGGCCGAGAGAGCGTTCTTGAGATCCTTGATGCGGTTTTCCATCTCTCCCCGATCCGTGTAGAAGTCGTAGAGGGAAGCCGGATCGCCTTCCATGTTGGTGGCGACGAAGCGGGGGTTCTCGCCGAGGGGGAGGACCTCGGCCTTGGCGATGATCCGGCGGGATTTTTCCCAGGACTTGGCTCGATGCTTAAAGGAGCCGAAGACCTTGGCCTTCTCTCCGGTCTTCTGGGAGATCCTCTTTGCCTTCTTCATCCAGGGGCGGGCGCGGCGAACCAGGCGGGAGTTGGTGATCTGCCCGATGAGGTAGGAGATCCCGGCCGCTTCGCAGAACTCATAGAGTTCCGGCACGGCAAAGCCCGCATCGGCCCGCAGCTGGATCTCGGCCTTCGGGAACTCCTCCCAGATCCTCTCGACGATACGGCGCAGGACGGCCACGGCTCCCCAGCTGTCGTGGGCGTTACCCGGACGAAGGACCGCCGCGATCGGCCATCCTCCAGAGAAGACCAGAAGCGGCAGGTACTGCCACTGGTCGTAGTAGCCGTGGAACATCGTCAACTGCTGGGCACCGTGGGTGGGATCGGCGGTCGAGTCAAAATCCAGGATGATCTTTCGTCGGGCAGATCGCCTCATCCTCTTGAGCCGCTCGACGAAAAACTCCACCAGAAGCCCGGAGAAGGCCATCAGCTCGCGCCGAGAAATCCTCTCCTCCAGCCGCGACAGCGTCGGCTGGGAGGCCAAGACCTCCCCAGGCCCGGGAACCCTGTCCAGAGCGGCTTGGAAGGCCGGATCAAATCTCAGACTGTTCGCGTCGTTGACGTCCTCGTAGCCCAGAGCAATCTGAAAAAGCCTCTGCCGCAAAAGATCCCGCAGAGAATGCAGGACCTTTCCCTCCTGACGCGGATCCAAGAGCGCTCCGGCCATCCGGCCGGAAAGCCCAAGTCGCTCGTCAACCCGGTTGAGAAACAACACCCCGCTATCGGAGGTCAGCTTGCCTCCGTCGAAAACCGTCGTGACCTTCTTCTTTCCGATGGAAAACAGGACCTCTTGGCCGGTACACTCTGTCACGCGGGCTCCTCCTTTCCGCATTGTGTTCGTGGGCCTTGGAATACCCACAGGATACGGGCAAAAAGGCGGTCCCGCACTTTTTGTCTCACTTCACTCGTGAATAATCCGGGCTACGCGTCTCGCGAACTGAATCGTCGCAGCTCGCACGAAACTCGATTGTCGCGGAGGCGGCTAATGAATCCGCATTGTAAATGCCGACATTCGTGACGCCCGTCTGTGTCCCGACATCACTCGATAACAGGTAGTGGACCTCATTGGGAGGATGGAGTCTGGTGACGACCGGCAGCGGGAAACCTCCCAAGACGTCGGAACCAAGACTAGTTGACCGTAACACGTG
>JBOHBL010000041.1:0-1891 GCA_050698295.1 Rubrobacteraceae bacterium
ACCCCGCCGAGTACCACACCATCCACCCGGATTCGGTATGACTGGGGCGAGCGCGTGAGAAAGACCTGGAGCATGGGCCACGTCCGCTTCGCCTGAACCGTCCGGCCCGAAACCTCTCGAAGTGCTATTCTTGCCCGGGAGTTCCATACGGATCCCAGAATCAACGAGAAATCGAACCGGAGGGAGATGGGCAGGGAGAAGCGAGAGGGCGCGAGCGCGTCATCGCGGCGACCACCATTTGCGGCATCTTCGGCCCGACGGCCCCAATCGGAAAGGACTGCGCACGTTGAACACGGACAATTCATCTTTGGCCGGCGCTCCGGGAGAGCCGGAATCGGCCAAGAGGCTCTACGCGGAGCTGAAGCAGCGCATAAAACGAGAAGGTCTGATGGAGCGGCAATCCGCGTATTATTTGGGAAAGTTCACACTCACGTTCGGGCTTCTGGCGGTGGGGCTGGGCTTTCTCTTCATCCTCGACGACTTCTGGCTTCAGATGGTGAACGCCGTCTACATGGCGTTTGTGTTCGGGCAGATCAGCCTCCTCGCCCACGACTCTGGACACCGGCAACTCGCGCTCCGCTCGGGGCGGATGAACGACTGGCTCACCCTCCTCCTCGGTAACTTGCTCCTCGGGATGAGCCGGGAGTGGTGGATCGGCAAGCACAACGCGCACCACGGCCACCCGAACCAGATGGACACCGACCCCGACATAGACATTCCGCTGCTCGCCTTCGAGGAGGAGCAAGCCTTCGACAAACGAGGAATAGCGCGCTTCGTCACCAAGTACCAGGCGTTCCTCATATTCCCCCTCTCGTTCCTGCAAGCCATAAGCATGCTCCGCAGAAGCATCGAGTTCATCTTCTCGAAGAAAGCAAAGAGACCGGTACTGGAAGGACTTGCGATCCTCATCCACTTCATGGCGTACTTCGGGCTGCTTTTCTACCTGCTCGAACCCCTGACGGCGATATTGTTCGTCATCGTCCATCGCGGACTGTACGGGGTTTATCTGGTCTCGGTCTTCGCCCCGAACCACAAGGCGATGCCGATCCTCGATAAGGACACCGAGGTCGGTTTTCTGCACCGGCAGGTTTTGACGAGCCGGAACGTGCTGGCGCACCCGGTCACGGACTTCTGGTACGGCGGGCTGAACTACCAGATAGAACATCACCTCTTCCCGAGGATGCCGCGAAATAAATTGAAGGAAGCGCAGCCGCTCATCCAGGCCTTCTGCAAAAAGCACTCCATCGGCTACCACGAGACGAGCGTGCTTCGGTCGTACCGGGAGATCCTGCAACACCTCCACGCGGTCGGGGCGCCCTTGCGCGAGGCGAACAAGATCGGGCTGCGTTAGATCTATTTCGAGAAGGACTCTTCCGACCTTCCTTCTAAATCCGCGGCGGCGGAGAGGAACCAGTCGGGGCGTGGTCTGACCTCGTTTTTCTCGGGGTCGTAGAAGACGTGGGCGGCGGAGCCTTCGGCGACGAGGGTTCCGGTCTCGAAGGATTCTCCGGTGCGGAGTTCGAAGTCCATCGAGTACGAGCGGTTGCCGATGGTCGGGACGCTCGCCGCGCCGAAGAGGTCGTCTTCGAAGAAGACCGGGGCCTTGAAACGCGCGGTCGTCTCGGCGACGACGTACCGGGCGCCGGGGAGGTCGCCGCCCACGAACCCGGTTATGCCGACGATGCCGGCGATCCTCCACCAGTACTCGAACCTCACGGTCTCGAAGTACTCCAGGAACACGGCGTTGTTGACGTGTCCCAAAGTGTCGAGGTCCCGGTAGCGGACCTCGAGTTTCCTGACCACGGGAGGGTTTTTCAAAGGTGGCTCCTTTCGAGGTCCGCTCCGATTGTACAGACAAAGACAGTGAGTAGTGAGTGGTGAGTAGTGAGTA
>JBOHBL010000042.1:0-3650 GCA_050698295.1 Rubrobacteraceae bacterium
CGCCGCAAGGGTTCCATGGGGCGGGCGAGGGGAAAAGCGCGCCACAAACCGCTCCAGCAAAAACGACAACGAAGCTCCGAGGGCCGCGAGGAGCTTGGAGAAGTTCATGCCCGCCGCGCTCAGCACCGCGTTGAGCTTGTCGCCCTCGGTTCCCTTGAGCCGACACTTCTCCATCCGCCTGTCCTCCTCGAGATGCCCGATGGAAGGCTCGATGGCCGCCCGCCGCCTCATCCAGCGCCACGCCGGGCCGACAATGGAGCCCCGTCTCCGCCCGCCGACATGAACCTCGCACTCCCCCTCGCGGTCGTGGCCCCGGTAGTTCATGTCGCGGTAGACGTGTTCGGGTTCGATCCCGCTCATCGAAAGGATCCGATCCATGGTCTTTTGCAGGGTGTGGCCGTCGTAAGGGTTGCCCTCCAAAGAGCGCGCCGCCAAAACCCGCCCGCCTTTGGAAGTCGCGGCGAGGGCGACTTCGCGGCCGAACTCGCAGCGTTTATGAGCCTCGCCCTTCGAGACGCGCTCCACCTCCGGGCGTGGACGCTGTGGAGCTTGCCCTTGTCGCGGCGCTTCTGGAGATGGAGCCGTCGAGCCAGGGTCAGCAACTCCTCGGTCTCCCCGCTCGGGGTGGCGCACTTGCGCTTGATGTCGCGGATGACCCCGCCGAGTATGGTCCTGAGCCTGCGGGCGCATCGGCGCGCCCGCTTGAATTGCTTGGCGTGGGCGTGGCGGCCCTGCTGGGCGAGCAGGCGCTTGCCCACTCGCGCGTAGGACTGCCTGAGATCGACGCCCTCTTCGCGAGCCGCCTTCACCAGCCTCTGGCGCATCCGGTCGTAGAGCCTCGCATCCGTCGGAAAGCGGATGCGCTTCTCCTGCACGGTGGTGTCCACGTTCACCCGCGCAAGCTCGCTCGGCTTTATGACCCCGAGGCGCAAACCCGTCTCGATCGTCTCCCTCGAAAGCTTCTCGCCCCCCGCCTCGCCGACTCGCCTTCGCCAGCGGCTCATGGAAGACGGGTCGATGGGCGGCTCGTGGCGGAAGAACTCCATCCCCGAGAGGTGCTGCCAGTGCGGGTTCTCGACCCATCCCCTCACGACCGCCTCGTCGGAGAGGTCGTGGGTGTATTTGAGGTAGTGTAAGCTCGCCGTCAATCGCGTGGAGATCGCCGGACGGCCCTTCCCGCCGCGATAGTGCGCCCCGAAATGCTCGTCGAAGGAGCGCCAGTCGATCCGCGTTCGATTTTGCAAGGAAACCGCCCGGAAAGCACGGAGACCTTGCAATACCTCGATCCCAGATCGTCGCGAGAGCGCCATTTCCAGCGACATCCACCTATTTTTCAGCATCGACTACTTTCCTTTCGTTCAAAGCTCGGGCAAAAGCCCGATGTTCCGTAAAAGACCCGCCGTGTCCCATACGTAAAGGGCGTGTGAGATCCCCGCCTCTCCCATCGTGAGTGCCGACATCCCCTTCACGCATATCTCGCGACCGGTCGGCGATGTTCGCACGAGGTTCCCGCCCCTGTGGGTCCCACGCGCCGTCCACGAGAGGGCGATGATGCGCGGACCTCGTCGTAATTCGGGCTGTCCGGGGTTATGACCTCTCCCCGGAAGCGTCCCGCGAAGTCCGCTATGAGCGCGTCGTCGAGGGTTTTCTTCGGCGAGTCTCGGTGTGTATCCGTCACGGTTCTCTTCCTTGCTTTATGCTTCCGCCGTCTGTGGCGCGGGGACGAGGCCGAGTTGCCTCATCGCGGTGAGGTTGTCGGCGTATCCGTGGAGCTTTTCACTTTGTCGCCCTCGAAGCGGAGCGCCTCGCAGAAACGAGCTTCGATCTTCTTCCTCGTCGGAGGGACTTCCGTTCCGTCGGGCGTGGGTATCGGCTCGGTGTGCGTCGCCCGGTATACGCACTCGTTGGTGACGCCGTCTTCTCCGGCGGACTGGCTTATGATCTCGACTTTTCCGTCGGGAAACGGAGACTTGTGGTGGGCCATCGAATTCCGGAAGCCATCCTTGCCCCGGAAGGAGAGGCCGTCGTAATAAAGCTCGACCTCAACGTGATCGAGGGCGAGATCGAGCTCGTCGTCGAAGTGCGCGTACACCTCGCGGGCGATCCTCGCGTTTTCCCGCGCGGTCATCTTTTCCTCCTTTTTTGTGGGACTATCCGCCCGGCCTTCGGAGAGACATTTCTCCGGCCCGGCCCATCATTTGCATAGCCTCCTCCACGGTGAAGAGCGGGGTGGTCTTCACCTTCCCGAGGTGTCCGGGGGCGAGGGCCGTCAGCCCGGCGGCCCCGGCGGCGAGGTTGTCTTCGACCTCGAATATGGCGAACCCGTCGTATTCTCCGAAGCTGTAATAGAAGTCCACGAGCCTGCCGCCCATCGCCTCGGCCAAAGCCCTCACCGGCACGGAGCGGTCTTCGGGGTTTTCGCACAGCGTCGCCCACGTCTCGGGCGTGTAGCTGAACTCGATCTTGTACATCGGCATCTCTTCACAACTCCTCTCGATCTTGAGCCGGAGTCCGGGTCTCCACCGGACTTCGGGACTATGCTTCCGCCGTTTCGGGCGCGGGGATGACGCCGAGTTGCTGGAGCATCCCGAGCGTGTCCCAGTTGGTCCAGCTCTCTGTGACCTTGCCGCCCTCGAAGCGGTCTATGGTGATGCCCGAGACCGTCGAGCGTCGTCCCGTCGCCGGGATGTCCGGGAGGTCGCCCTCGTGCGTGCCGCTCGCCGTCCACCGTGTGGCGACCATGTCCCCCTCCGAGATCATGTCATCGATCTCGAAGCGGAGGTCCGGGAACGCCGAGCGGTACATCGAGACGAGCCCTTTCGCGGACTCCGAGCCGCCCGTGTACTGCGGGTTCGCCGGGTCGTGCGCGACGGCGTCCGCAGCCAGGATTTCATCGAGTACCTCCAGCTTCCCCTCGCCGAAAGCATCCACGAAGAACCGCCGGGCGGCGGCCTTGTTCTCTTCAGCCGACATGTCTTCTCCTTTCATAGCTCCTTCCACCGG
This sequence comes from Rubrobacteraceae bacterium, assembly GCA_050698295.1. GTDB lineage: Bacteria > Actinomycetota > Rubrobacteria > Rubrobacterales > Rubrobacteraceae > JACCWD01. Next base: position 3,004 of record JBOHBL010000042.1, read on the forward strand.
ACGTCATTCAACAGCCGTCAGGTGTTCACCCGACAGGCCGAAAAGTGGTCAATTTGTGTTCACTACGGTGAAGTCGCCTCCTTCGGAGGCTCCAGTGAATAGTGAGTGGTGAAAGTGAATAGTATTTTTCTACTCACCATTCACTTTCACCACTCACCCGAGCGAAGCGAGCTTACCCGATTTCTTTCTCCCAGAGGATGTCGGCGACTCGCTTGACTCCGCCTTTGAGATGCCGGCGGTAGGTGCTGAAGGGGAGGTCGAGGAGGCGGGCGGCCTGTTCCTGGGTGGGGGCGGGTTGAATGAAGGTGTGATGGAGGGCGCGGTGGAGCTTGGCTTCGCAGGAGGAGGTTCGAAGGGAGTCGGTGGCGGACATGATCACGGCCCGCAGCGCCTCGACGCTTCCGTTTTCGCTCGTCCCGGCCTGATCCGAGACGATCCGCGAGCGGAGCAACGGGTTCTTTTTCAGCCTGTCCGGGCTGTGGAGGTCGCGCAACGCCTGGCGCAGCGCCGAGGCGAACTCCTCCTCGCCGAGGACCACGCAGCGGTCGTTCGCCGGAGCCGCTTTCGGAGTCTCCGGCGAGAGCTCGCGCTCGGCGAGCATCTCCAGCCAGGCCGCGGGCGGCACGGCGCGCCAGTCGCGCGAGTAG
>JBOHBL010000043.1:0-1422 GCA_050698295.1 Rubrobacteraceae bacterium
TCCCTACCCCTCTCGAAAAGCGCCCATACACTTTCCCACCGGATAGTAATGTCAATCAAAATGAATGTCAAGCGCGTATAAGATCAAAATATAAGAGAACAAGGAGCTATGTCGGCTTTGGAATTGACTTGACTATAAATCAAATTGAATAGTAAGATTATCGAGGACACGCTTTTTAGAGGCTGGGTGTTCGGAAGGGCGGAGGCTCCCGCAGTGGAGAGCATGAATTGCTGACGATGGGATGGTGGGCATGATGGAGCGGACCGGCACCAATCTTTTCAGGGTCAAGGAGTACAACCAGTCGAGGGTGCTGGAAATAATTCGCACTTTGGGGCCGGTTTCGCGCCGGGACATAGCGGACATCAGCGGGCTGAAATTTCAGACGGTTTCCAACATCACCAACCGGCTGCGTGGGATCGGGGTGGTCGTCGAGGAGCCGGATGCGGTGGACGACGGGCGCAGGAGGTCGGTGAAGCTTCGGGTGAACGCGGAGGCGGCCTATGCCGCGGGCATACAGCTCAACCGCGCTTCGCTCTCGGTGGCCGTCACTGACTTCGCCGCCGAGGTGCTTGTCCGGTCGTCTTACGAGATCGCCGTCTCCGAGGGGCCGTCCGTCGTGGTGCCGATGATATGCGAAAAAGTAGGCAAAGCCGTGGAAGACGCGGGAATTCCGGAAGGGAAGGTTTTGGGAGCGGGGATCGGGGTTCCCGGCCCGGCCAGGCCCGAGACGGGATGGATGCTCGACCCGGGCCTCGCCGGTTGGAGCGAGTACCCTCTGCGGCAGGAGTTGGAACGGCTACTCGGGATGCCGGTTCGCGTGGACAATGACGCGACCGCGGCTGCGGTGGGTGAACGATGGAACGGAATCGCCAGGGATGTCTCGGACTTCGTATACGTCTATCTGGGGAGTGGGGTGGGAGCCGGCATCTTCGTGAACCATCAAGTATGCCGGGGCATGGGCGGCAACGGCGGTGAGATCGGCCATATCTCCGTGGAGCGGAATGGGCCTCTCTGCTATTGCGGCAACCGCGGGTGTCTGGAATTGTATGTCACACCGCAGGGGATTCTGCGCGAAGCCCGCGTCGCCGCGCTGCAAACTTCGCATCTCTCCCCGGAAGCGACGGTTCCTTTTCCTGAGAAGATCGAAGACGTGCTCGAAAGCGATGAGACACTATTTCAATCGGTCGTCGAGACGGCGGGGGAGCGCCTCGGCGGGGTTCTGGCGAACGTCGTGAGCATAGTGGACCCCGAGCTCGTCGTACTTGGCGGCCCGACCACCGGGTTGCTCGGCGAACGGTTCAAGGAGTCGGCGGTTCGGATCCTCCGCGATTCCGCGTTCCCGAGGAGGCCGCTCGCGCGGGTCGAGGTCTCCGCCATCGGCGCGGACGCGGGACCCGTCGGAGCCGCCGCGCTCGTCCTGCA
>JBOHBL010000044.1:0-3654 GCA_050698295.1 Rubrobacteraceae bacterium
GCGGTAACATGATGTGGCAGGCGTATGCGGGAGAGTTTATGGAAACGCGGGAAATCACAATACGGGTCGGCGCCGAGGCGGCGAGGGTTTACGCGGCGGCGTCGGATGAGGAGCGAAGGAAGATAGATTTGCTGCTTGGCTTGAGGCTCGGCGAGGTCACCGGGCCGTCCGCGTCGCTCGAGCAAGTCATGCGGGAGATAGGCGGCAAGGCGCGGGCGCGAGGGATCACCGAGGAAAAGCTGGACGAGCTGCTCCGTGGCGGGTAGGCGGCGTTTCGTCTTCGACACGAACGTCGTGGTGAGCGCATTGCTTTTTGGTGGAAGCAAACCCGCGAGGGCGTTCTTCTTCGCGTTGAATGAAGGCGAAATCCTTGTTTCTGCGGATGTGGTCTGGGAGTTGAACGACGTTCTGGGACGCAGGAAATTCGAGCGTTACGTGAGCGAGGAGGAGCGGAGGCGTTTCTTGCAGAGCCTCCTGCGTGAGTCGCGTTTGATCGAGCCGGAAGAGAAGATTCAAGCCTGCCGCGACCCGAAGGACGACAAATACCTGGAACTGGCCGTCGGCGGCGCTGCGGACTGCATCGTGAGCGGCGACGGGGATTTGCTCGCTTTGAACCCATTCCGGGACATCCCGATAATCACCCCGGACGAGTTTTTGACCACGCGGGCCAAACAAACGTAGCTACAACTTGGCGGCCTCCGTGCGGAGCGCGGAGTCGAGGATGGTCTCGACGAGATCCTCGAAGGACATCCCGGCGGCCTCGGCGGCGAGCGGGAACGTCGAGGTCTCGGTGAAGCCGGGGATGGTCTTCACGTCGAGGACTCGCGGAGTCCCGTCCTCGAGGATCGCGTCCACGCGGGCGAAGCCGGAGCATCCGAGGGCGCGATACGCGGCGAGAGCCGCCTCTTCGAGGCTCCTCGCTTCTTCATCCGAGACCTCCGCCGGGATGGCGAAGTCGGTGGCTCCGGGAGTGTATTTCGCCTCGAAGTTGTACGCGCCCTCCCGAGGGCGGATCTCGACGAGGCCGAGGACGCGCGGCTCCTCTCCGACAGGCTCGATAATGGGGATCGAGACCTCCGTTCCTTCGACCCACCTTTCGAGGAGTATCTTCGCGTCGTAGCCGAACGCCTCGTAGACGGCGTCCACAAGCCCGCCCGCCTCCTCGACCCGGCTGAGTCCGAACCCCGAGCCTTCACGGGACGGCTTGACGACGAGCGGATACCCGACCGATTCCGCAGCCACGCCGAGCGCCGCCGCCGCCCCCATCTCGTTCATCGCCCGCCGGAGAAATGTGCGGAATGGGGGAGTCTGTATGCCCGCCGCCCGGAGAGCGCGCTTCGCGTAGTCCTTGTCCATGCACCGGATGGAAGACAATGGGCCGCTCCCCGTGTACGCGAGACCGAGCGTTTCCAAAAGCGCCTGAACGGTCCCGTCCTCGCCGCCGGGGCCGTGGAGGCATATGAAGACGGCTTCGGGAGACAATTCCATGAGCGCCTCCGTCGTCGAGTCTTCGATGTCGAGGGGATGGACTTCGTGGCCGAGCCTTTCGAGGGCGTGCTGCACGCGATTTCCGGTCAGAAACGACACGTCGCGCTCCATCGAATGTCCGCCCCGGAGAACCACGATCCTCGCCATCTTTATCCCTCCGTCCCGGTCATGGGCGAGCGGCGCTTTTGCCTCGCCGCCCGCTTCGAGCCGCGCTCGAGGTCGCCGCGAAGCTCGACCCTCTCGCGGACGACCTCGGAGAGGATCTCGATCCCCCGCCGTATCTTCTCCGACTCCACGAACGAGAAATTCAATCGCATGTGGTTTTTGCCTTCTCCCCCGGCGTAAAAACCTTCGCCGGGAACATACGCGACGTTTTTGGCTATCGCCCTCGGGAGCATCGCGGTCGCGTCGAGGTACGAAGGCAATGTCGCCCACACGAAGAGACCGCCTTCGGGGTGCGTCCAGTGAACGTCCTTCGGCATGAACTCGGCCAAAGAGTCGAGCATCGCGTCGCGGCGTTCCTTGTATATGCCGTTGAGGCGAGAGACGTAGTCCCTCCAGTCGGCGTTTTGGAAGAAGGAGGAGATCATCATCTGCGACAGGTTCGACGAACACAGATCCGCGCCCTGTTTGCCGATGTTTATCTTGTGGAGGATGCCGGGCTGCGCATGCACCCACCCGAGCCTCACGCCCGGCGCGAATATCTTCGAGAAGGTTCCGAGGTACACGACGCGATCCACGTCGCCTTCCTCCTCCATTTCGAGGGCGGCGAGCGTCGGAAGCGGCTCCCCCTCGAAGCGGAGCATCCCGTACGGGTTGTCCTCGATGACGACGAGGTCGAACTCTTTGGCGATGTCGAGGATTTCCTTCCGACGTTCCTTTATGAGCGTGACGCCGGCCGGATTCTGGAAGTTCGGGACGGTGTACATGAACTTTATGTGAAGCCCTTGCTTCTTTGCCTTGTTCAAAGTCTCGCGGGCCGCCGCCGGTATCATGCCCGCCCGGTCCATCGGGACGTGGGCGATGCGGGGCCGGTACGACGCGAACGCGTTGAGAGCGCCCGCATAAGTCGGTCCTTCGCAAAGGATGGCGTCGCCTTCGTCGAGGAAGACTTTGGCGACGAGATCCAGTGCTTGCTGCGCCCCGGTGGTGATGAAGATGCTTTCCTGGCTGGCGGTCGTTCCCTCGGCGGCCATCACCTCGACGATGACGTCCTTTATGGACTCGAGGCCGCCGGTCGGGCCGTACTGGAGAGCCTGCGCATAATCCCCGGACATGTTCCGGGATATCTCCCGGAAGGCTTCTTCTCCGAAGGCTCTCGTGTCCGGGAAGCCTCCGGCGAGCGAGATGACGCCGGGGCGAGACAGCGTCGCCATCAGGTCTCGGGTGGCGGCGGTCTTCATGCCCTTGACCCGGTTTGCGTAGAGGAAGTCGAATCGGTCGAGGTCTACGAGAGGCACGTCTTATCCTTTACTTTCCTGGGGGATTATCGTTTCGATGTCGCTCCATCCGAGCTTGAGTGCTTCTAGCTCGTCGAGATGGTCGATGCTCTCCACCCGCACTTCACGCATGGGCGCGACTGTAACATAACCGCGGTGAGTAGTGAATGGCGAGTAGAGAGAATAGCTACGTATCTCCAGGCTGGATCCAGAGAAGACGGCTTTTGTCTCTGGGGGTGCGGGCATCCTGCCCGCATGAGCGGAGGGGAAGCCCACGCCCCCAGGGTACTCGCTATTCGCGCAGTCTCGCTATGATGTCACCGGGACTTTTCGCGGCGCAGACGGCGGCGACGGAGAATTTTCGGGCCAGCGAGGTGCGGGCGCGACCGGAGAAGACGTCGTAGTTTCGAGCTTTTATGAGCTCGAGTATCTTCGCGTAGAGCTTTCTCGCGACGACGATGGGGAAGCGCCTGCTCTCGGGGATGTATTTCATGCCTTCGTCGGCGATTTCGTAGAGTTTGCTCGCTCTTTCCATCTCGAACTCCATCAGAGCCTCGAAACGCTCGTCCACGACGCTCCGGTCGAGGTCTTCCTCGGTGTAGCCAAACCGCTCGAAGTCTTCGAGGGGGATGTAGATCCTGCCTCGCCGCCAATCCTCACCCATGTCTCGCAGGAAATTGGTGAGCTGCATGGCCGTCCCGAGGGCTTCGGCGTGGGGGCGGGCGGC
>JBOHBL010000045.1:0-1988 GCA_050698295.1 Rubrobacteraceae bacterium
ACATGAATCCGCCCTGCGTCCTTCCAATGTCGTTCTCAGCCGTGCTGTTCCCCCCAAAAGCGGCCATCGTCGCGATAAGCACGACGACCGGGACGAGCCTAGTCTTCGACTCCACCGGCCGGTCCAATCCTCGCCGGATGATAAGCCTAGGGCGCCGGTTCGCTGGCTCATGCTCATTACCAGGTGCAACTCCCGGCACGCATGGGCCTCAAGGCTGGTCTTGACTCCGTCTTCCGCCCGCGCTCGGTCGCCGTGATCGGAGCGGGGCGCGACCCGCGAGGCATCGGTCGCGTCGTGTTCGACGGCATCCTGGGCTACGACTTCCAAGGCACCGTCTACCCGGTCAATCCGAAAGCCTCGCAGGTGCACTCCGTCCACGCCTGGCCCTCGATCGAGGCGATCCCAGAGCCGATCGACCTGGCAGTCATCGCGGTGCCGGTGGAACACGTGCAGGCGATCGCGGAGCAGTGCGAGCGCAAGTGCGTGAGAGGGCTGGTGGTGATCACCGCCGGATTCCGGGAGGTCGGCGGGGAGGGAGAAGAGCGCGAGCGGAGACTTCTCGAGGTCGTCCGCCGCAGCGGGATGCGGATGATCGGGCCGAACTGCATGGGCGTGATCAACACCGATCCCGCGGTCCGCCTGCACGCGACGTTCACCCGGAAGACCGCCGAGCACGGTGTGATCTCATTCATGTCCCAGTCCGGAGCGCTGGGCGAGGGCGTGCTCGAGCACGTCGAGGCGCATAAGATCGGCCTCTCGAAGTTCGTTTCCCTCGGTAACCGCGCCGACGTCTCGCCAAACGACTTGCTCGAGGAGTGGGGTGACGATCCGCTGACGAAGGTCATCCTGATCTACGTCGAGGTGTTCGGCAACCCGAGGAACTTTATCCGCATCGCGCGGGAGGTCGCGCGGAGGAAGCCGGTGCTGGTGGTGAAGTCGGGGCGCACCTCCGCGGGCGCGCGCGCGGCGCGGTCGCACACCGGCTCGCTCGTGGATTCGGAGGCGGCCGTCGACGCGCTGCTGCGCCAGTGCGGCGTCCTGCGAATCAAGAACATCCAGGAGCTTTTCGACGCCGCCTCGGCGTTCGCCGCGCAGCCGCTCCCCGCGGGCCGGAGGATCGCCATCGTGACCAACGGCGGCGGCCCCGGCATCATGGCGACGGACGCCCTCGTCGGCGCGGGGCTGGAGCTGGCGGAGCTCTCAAGACCGACCCGTGAGTCGTTGCAGCGGCTGCTCCCGGCGGAGGCCTCGGTGCTCAATCCGGTGGACATGCTCGCCGGGGCGGGGGCGGAGCAGTACCGCGAGATCTGCCGCATTGTCGCGGCGGACACGGAAGCGGATGCGCTGATGGCGATCCACGTATCGATCGACGACTCCTTGGGCGAAGCGGTCGCCCGGGGGAGCCTCGAAGGGGTGAAGGACTTTCGGAAGACCGTGGTCGCCTGTCTTTTCGGCGCGCCGGCGGACGCGGCGGCGTTCGGCGTGCTCTCTAAGGGTGGCGTCCCGACGTACACTTTTCCCGAGAACGCTGCAGTCGTCCTCGCGCACCTCGCAGACTATCGAGAGATGATCGCGAGGCCCGAGACCGTGCCGGGACCGGTGAGAGCCCACCGACCCGCGGCGCGCCGGATCATCGAGGCGAACCTCGTGAAGAAGCGAGTGAAGATCCCGGACGATGCTGCCCGCCGCCTGGCTGAGGCCTATGGTTTCCGGTTCCCGAAGGAGAGCTTGGCGACCTCGGCGGGCGAGGTCCTGGAGAAAGCCCGAGTGATCGGATTCCCGCTCGCGCTGAAGGCACAAGGGCGGGAGATCGTCCATAAGACCGAGCTCGGCGCGGTGGCGGTGAGGATCAAGAGCGAGCCGGAACTCGCATCCCGGCTGGAGCGGATGGTGGCTTCGCTCGCATCGCACCGCGTCTCCGCCGAGAGCTTCCTGCTGCAGTCGATGGCCCCGAAAGGACACGAGCTTTTCGTCGGGATTTCGCGCGA
>JBOHBL010000046.1:0-6387 GCA_050698295.1 Rubrobacteraceae bacterium
CCAAGGAGCCGCTCACTCATAATGTATGTGATAGTCTCGTCTCCGGGCGAGGCGGGTTGCTCCGGTGGCTGTGGTCAGTGTTCGAGAGCAAAGGAGAATCCCGATGAGAGTCCGAATCGCCACCTTCAACCTGGAGAACCTCGACGACGAGCGTGGTGAGAAGCCGAGCCTGGAGGAGCGCATCGAGTTGATGCGTCCCCAACTCGTCCGGGTTGACGCGGACATACTTTGCCTTCAGGAGGTCAACGCCCAGGAGCGGGACGGGAAGAGGGGGCTATTTGCTCTTGAGGAACTTCTGGCGGACACCGAATACTCCGATTTCGAGATGGTCTCGACCACGATTCAGGACGGCTCGAAACCCTTCGCCGAACGCAACCTCGCGGTCCTGAGCCGCTTCGAGATCGTCTCCCGCGAGCAGCACAAGCACGATTACGCCCCCGCGCCCCTCTACCGGATGGTTACGGCCTCCGAACCCGACGAGGAGGGAAAAGACATAACCTGGGAGAGGCCGATCCTGCGCGCCCGCGTCCGGGTCGCGGACGACAGGACTCTGGACGTCATCAACCTCCATCTCAAATCCAAGCTCCCCACCGACATCGAGGGTCAAAAGAAGAACCCCTATACCTGGAAAACAGCTTCAGGGTGGGCCGAAGGGTTCTTCGTCTCCTCGATGAAGCGGGTGGGACAGGCGCTGGAGACCCGGATGCTCATAGACGAGCTCTTCGAGGAGGACGAGGACGCCCTGATCGTCTGTTGCGGGGACTTCAACGCCGACCTCGACGAGGTGCCGGTGCAGGCTATTCGGGGCGACGTGGAAAACACCGGAAACGGCGACCTCTCCAAAAGGGTGATGGTCCCCACCGAGAACACGATCCCGGAATCGTCTCGTTACTCGCTCTTCCACATGGGCCGGGGCGAGATGATAGACCACCTGCTCGTCTCAAGGAGCCTTCTCCAGCATCACAGGGGCTCGGAGATACATAACGAACTGCTCCACGACGAGTCGATGGGCTTCGCCACCGACAAAAAATACCCCGAATCGGACCACGCCCCGGTCATCGCCGAGTTCGAGATCGAAGGCGCTTGAGAGTTTCGATCCGGCGGGATGCCGATGTTTCGGATCCTCGGCGCGTGGTACGGGTACGGATAATGGTCGTAAACAGAGGAGACGATGTGTCCGAGCAGCTAACCGTCAAGTGTCCTTCGTGCGAGCGCGAATTGCAGTCCGCCGAAGAGAACGGACTCGTAAACGCTTTACAGGAGCATCTCACCGAACAACATGCACAGGTAATGCCGCGTGAGCGAGTCAGGGAAAATGTCGCCGCGCAGCTTCGGGACTTCGACGGCTATAACGCCCGGCCCATCAGTGGCGCCTAGCGTCGCTTCGAGGGTTACGGTGATTCGTTGAAGTTGAGCCAGTACCATCCCAGGTATTTCATGGCTTCGGAGAACTCGGCGAACCTCTCGGGCTTGGCGACGTAGGAGTTGGCCCCGAGCCTGTAGCCCTCGACGACCTGCTCGCGCTCCTTCGAGGAGGAGAAAAGGATGATCGGCAACAGTTCCGTTCGCTCGTCCTCCCTCAGTTTTTCCAGCACGTCCAGACCGTCCCTCTTCGGAAGGTTCACGTACAGCAGAACGAACTCCGGCATCTTTTTCGCGTATCGACCGGCGTGATCTCCCTCGCCGAGAAGGTATTCCAGCGCCTCCTCGCCGTCCCCGGCGACCACCACCTCGTCAACCTCGGCGACGATGCCGTGCCTGTGCAGGGCGAGCATGGCCAACTCCACCTGTCTCTCGTCGTCTTCAACCAGCATGATGGTCCTCTCGTCCACGCCCGCTCCCTCTACTCCCTCAGATTCGCGCCCAACCAAACACACCGGACCTCCGCGCGAATCTCGTCCCGATTCCATGTGGAAGGACGGTCCCCAAGAGACTCGTCACGGGAGATGTCCCTGCGGATACAGCATACAGGTCGCCGAATACCCGGCGCATCACTCAAATTACGTATTTTTCGGCTTCTGAAAGGATTTTTTTGGAGCAAAGGCGAAGCTCGGGCGCCGGACTATTGGTCTTCGCGATCGCGGTCGCAGGGGTGGCGCTCGTTTTCGCTCCCGACGAGGTGACGGCGCGTTACATCGAACCATATCTGCTCGCGCTCGCGGTCTTCGTCGTACTCTTCGTGGCGGGCGGCGTCATCGGCGGCTTTGGCGGAAAATCCGGGGACGGCGCCCACTACGGCGACTGGTACGACGGCGACTCCGGTGGAGGTGATTGATTCATCCCCGCTCCTCTCGATAGAGCGGCATTGAGTACTTGCCCCGCTACCACGAAAGCCCCGCGCTTCGCGGGGCTTTCAAGAAGGCGGCTTTTCCTGGGGGTGCGAGCATCCTGCCCGCATTGGCGGACGGGCGCACTTGGGGCAGGGCGCCCCAGGGAACTCGAGTCCGTCAAACCCGGCTTGGAGATGCTTAGTTCATGCGGTCTTCGACTTCCACCAACTCTTCCTCTTCGACCATCTCCTTTCGGATGCGGACCTCGGCCTGGCCGTCTTCGCCGCGGATGCGCTCGGCCCGGACCTTCTCCCGTTTTACCGTGACCCGGACCCTCTCGCGGTCGCTCCCCTCGTCCGAGCGCCTCTCCTCCGTGCCGGAGCCCGCCGCGGCGGGGGAGCGGTCTTCTGAGGACTCGCGACGCTCATCGTCCGTCTCGCGGTCCTCGTCGCTCGACCGGGACTCTTCGCGATCCGCGCGGAACCTCGATGAGCTCGAATGCTCGCGGGGACCGGCGCTCGCGGTCGAACCCGACGATGCTCTATCGTGTTCTTCGCCGGCGCTTCTCTGTTCGGTTTCACGGGAACCCAGCCCGAAGTGGTCCAGAACGCGGCTTTCGAGGTCCGGGGTGATGTCTTCCTTGTGGTCGAAGGTGGGCGCGTCTTTTACCTGGGCTTCGGAGGTTTGCGTGTCGAATTCCCTGTCCTGTTCTCTCAGCCGGACGATTCTCTCCGGTATGAGGGTGGTCTTCGTTCCGAAGAACCCCGTGTTCACGGCCAGGTACTCGGGATTGTTGTCCCGATCCAGGACGGTGTACTCCACCTTGCCGATCTTCCCGCCGTTCTCGTCGTAGACCTTGTAACCCGAGTAATCGTCCACGATCCTCTCATGAACGTTTCCCCGAGCCGTCGAGCTTCCCTCACTCATGCCGCTACTCCTTTCCGCCTCATCGGCCGCTTGCGGCCACACTGCTTTCCACCCCATTCGTGCCCTTTGCTATTCCTCTAAAAACCTCCGAAGATTTCAGCGGGTGATGGTCACGTTCTGGGAAACGCTTTGTCCCGGCGCTTCTCTCGGAGGAGACGTCCTCCGCTCGCTCCGCCCGGCGCTTCTGGCCGCTCTCGTGGTCCTGAAGCTCCACCGCGCCACGCTGCTCCCTCCCCATCCGTCGCGGACCGATATCCGGACGACGTGTCTGCCTGGCGCGAGCCTTATCGACCTGGAGAGCCTGTCGTTGGCGCGGTCGTAGCGGAAGCCGACGCGCCTTCCGTCGATGAGGAGTTTGATGTCCCGTTTCTTGAGGTCCGTCTGGTCGTCGCGGACGGTAGCCCCGATCCTCACCCGCTTACCCCTGATCTTCGCGCCTCGCTTCGGATGGAGTTTCGAGACCTTTGGAAGAGTGTTCCTCGGGCGCGCCCCGACCGCCGCGGCCGCGTCGATGCGCCCGTGTCCGAACCTGTTGTCCCTCCCGCGCGGCCCGAGGTCGGTGGCCGTCGATTCGATCCTGGCGCGGATCTCCTCGTTCGAGAGACCCTGGCTGGAGAGCAGCCCCGCCACCCCCGAGACTATCGGAGCCGACATGCTCGTGCCGTTCTTGTATCCGTAGTTTTCCGGAACCGTCGAGAGGATGCTGGTCGATTTGCCGCCCGACCCGCCGGGCGCGGAGAGGTCGATGGTGGGACCGAAGTTGGAGTAGCTCGCCCTCTCGTCTTTCTTCGTCGTCGCGGCGACGCTTATGACGTTGTCGTAGCCCGCCGGATACACGGGGCGTTTCTGATCGTCGTTTCCCGCCGAAGCGACGAGGACGGCGCCCGCCCCGTGCGCGAACTCCAGGGCCTCGCGCTCGGAGTCCGCCGCGGGAGAACCGGAATACGACATGTTGATCACATCCGCTCCCCTGTCGGCGGCCCAAACGACCGCGGCATTGACCGCGAAGAGGGTTATGACACCGTCGTCGTTCTCGGCCTTAGCCGCAATGAGCCGACAGTCCGGGCAGGTTCCGGCAACGCCGAGCCCGTTGTTCGTCGCCGCGGCGGCTATGCCCGCGACGTGCGTGCCGTGTCCGTCGGTATCGTTCGCGTTGACTCCTTCTTCGCACGCTTCGGGGTCCATCTGGTTGTCCTCATTTGCGTTCGTGGCGTCGCAGGTCCGGTCTATTTTTCCCACCAGGTCCGGGTGGTCGCGGTCGATGCCGGTGTCTACGACGGCTATCGTGGCTCCGGTTCCGGTCGTCTCGTCCCAGGCGACGGGGGCGGCGACTCTCTTGAGATGCCATTGCTCGTCGAAGCGCGGGTCGTTCGGAGCCGCGTCCAGTTGCTTGATGTAGTTGTAATCCACGGACTCCACGGATGGGTCCCGTTCGAGCTCTTGCTTCTTCTCTTCGAGGAGTCGCTCGCGCTCTTCTTGCGAACTTTCCTGTTTTATGTCGGGGAAGTCGAAGAGCTGGGAGTCGATGGCGGGGATGCTCTTTTCGACCGTGCTTTCGACCGAGGACGCGAGGCTCCTCACGGGAGTATCCTGAATGTCTTCCTTGTAGGTGACGATCAACTCCCCGGCGGCATACGGATCGCCGCCCGGATCTTCGTCGACCGCTCCCTCGCCCGGTTGTCCCGAGGCTCCCCGAGCGGCCGCCAGCGCCAGAAGACACGCGGCGGCGAACGCGAGAAGCAAAACTGTTGTGTGTCGTGATGAGTTGTAGCGGCTGCGATGCCGGGCCGGAGCCCTCGAACTTTCCGCGCGTGTCATGCTCCCCCTCGAATATGAGACCGGGCGCAGTCTTGAGCCTTTATGTTACAACAGGTTCGGACGTCCGGCACGCAAGCTAAACTAGCGTTATGAAGCCGCGAGAGTTCGCAAGGTCGGTTCGGGAGACTTCTTCGCTTTACGGCATGGATCTCTCGCGCCCGCTCGTCCTCGTCTCCGGCGGCCCCGATTCGGTCGCGCTTTTGCGCGTGATATCGGATCTCGGATACGAACCCGCCGCCTTGCACGCGAATTTCAATTTGCGCGGCGAGGAGTCCGACGCCGACGCGGAGTTCGTACGAAAACTTTGCAAGGACCTCGATGTCCGCCGCGAGTTCCGAAGTGTCCATCTCGCCAACTCTTCCAACCTGCAAGAACGAGCCCGCGAGGAACGCTACCGGCTGGCGGAACGAATGGCCGACGAACTCGACTCTTCCGCCATCGCGGTCGGTCACACCGCCGACGACGTCGCCGAGACGGTTCTGATGAACCTCTCCCGAGGCTCCGGGCTTCGCGGCCTCTCCGGCATACCGCCGAAGCGAGGACGGATCGTCCGTCCCCTCATCGAACGTAGCCGGAGGGATATCCTCGACTACCTGGACTCCCTCGAACAACCTTATCGAACCGACTCGACGAACCTCACGGGCAAGTACGCGCGCAACCGCCTCCGGCTCGAAGTCCTCCCGCTCCTCGAAGAGATGTATCCCGGCGCGGCGCGGAACCTCGCCCGCGCCGCGAACCTCGCTCGCGAAGACCTCGAAGCTCTCGAAGGCATAGCGTCCGGCGCGGTCGAGAGGAGAGGTGGCGAAACGGTCCTGCTCCTCGAACGCCTCGAAAAATTTCATCCCGCGCTGCTCCGTCACGGCGTCAGAAAGGGTTACGAAGGGGCAGCGCCCGAAGCTCCCCCGCTCGGATCCTCGCTCGTTCGAGAAATACTGGATATCGCCCGAAAAAAACACGGCGCCCGGACTCTCGACCTCCCCGGAGGCGTCGTCGCGGCGGCGCGGTTCGGGCGCGAGGTCGCTTTTTATCGAATCAGCGAACTCGAAGCGGGGGAGAAAATCCTCTCGATGGGCGAAACCTCGTTCGCTGGATGGAGCATCTCGGTTCGGGAGGGATCCCATTTCGACTCGAAAGACGCCGCGAGGCCCAACGTGGCGTACCTTGATGCGAAGAAGGGACCGTACCGGGTGCGGCTGATCCGGGAAGGGGATACTATTCGTCCGTTGGGGCTTGGGGGGACGAAAAAAGTCCTCCGGGCGATGATGGACCGGAAGGTGCCGAAGGACGTGAGACGAAAGACGCCGGTTTTGGTGGACGGTGGAGACAGGGTCGTTTGGGTCTTCTGGGGCGAGTTGGACGAGAAGTTCGCGGT
>JBOHBL010000047.1:0-11477 GCA_050698295.1 Rubrobacteraceae bacterium
CGTATAGACAATGTCGTGAAATGGATAGCCTCGTTTCTTCATCTCTTCCGAAAGCCTTTGATTGGCCGCGACTACCTCATCGAACGAGCCGGGCGACATCATGCCGCAGACCGGAAGCGCGAACTCGAAGACGACCTCGCCACCCTCGACCACGGCGACGCCGCCATCCATGTCGCGGACGCGAGAAGCCGCAAGGGCCATCGCCGCGGGGTCTTTTCCGACCACGAGCAACTGCGTCGTGTTGTTGTAAGTGCTCGCGAAACCTTCGAGGTCGTCGGCGAAACCGGAGACGAGGGCGCGTGAGACGTAGGACCCCCCGAGGTCCACGAGCGCGGCGTAAACCGTTCCGGGAAGAGCGACGACCCTCCCATCCCACACCGAAAAACGCCGGTCATCACGGCCCGTGATGACGGCGGATTTGAAGCTCATCACCGGCATCTCGACCTCGTCGCCCGAGGCTCGCGGCGCATAGAAATCGGGGTCTTCGAGCGGAAGGCGAGCGTCGAAGGCGGGCCTGGCGCCATAGCCGTCCCAGTCGGGTGTCGGGAGAGGGACGAGGAGCTTTCCGTTTTCGGCGACGACATTTCCGGCGGAGATGACGAGGTCGGGTTTGAAAGACTCCAGGTCGGGAAGCAGCAGCGCATCGGCGCGGCGTCCGGGGGCGAGGCCGCCCAGTTCGCCGTCGCGGCGCAGCCAGGTGGCCGGGTTGACGGTGACCATCTGGAGCGCGATCATCGGCGGGACTCCCTGCTCGACTGCGAGGCGGAGCATGCCGTCCACGAAGCCTTCTCTTTCGACATGCTCGGGACTCGGGCCGTCGGTGGTCATGACGAGGCGACTCGTGTTCACGCCGTCTTCGGTTATCGCCCGGAGGAGTTCGGGGAGGTCGAGGCGGAGCGATGAGTGGCGCATCATCGTCCACAGTCCGAGGCGCAGGCGGTGGAGCAGTTCTTCTTTGGAGATGGCTTCGTGGTCGGCGTCGATGCCGGCGGCGACGAGCGCGGGGAGACGGTTTTCCGACGCGCCTCCCGTGTGGCCGTCGGAGTTCTTGCGGCGCGCTCTCGCTTCCGCGATGCCCGCCAAAATAGTCTCGTCTCCGGCGGCGAGCGCGGTCCATCGGGTGACCTCGGCGGTCCCGATCACGTCTTCGCGGTCGAGGAGTTTTCGGACTTTGTCGAGCGCGAACATCTCGGCCTCGCCCTCGAACTTCGACTGCGAGATGAGCCGGGCAACCCAAAGGTAGTTGACGGGAAGGTCCCGAAGGTCGTCCATCATCGCCTCCAGACCCGCTCTCCCCATCCGCATGTAGAAAAAGAGGTTGTCGGCGACGAGCGTCGTCGTCCCGAGGGGAAGGACGGCTTCGACCAAACTCACCGGATTGTACATCGCCCATGGATGGTTGTGCGCCTCGATGTATCCGGGTACGACGAATCGACCAGAAGCGTCGATGACCTCTGTTTCCGAACCGATCTCCGCCTCGCGCCTCCCGACGTAGGCGATGCGTTCCCCGACGATCTCCACGTTCCCCGTCAAAAACTCCCCGGAGTAGACGTTCGCCACCGTCCCTCCCCGAACCACGAGGTCCGCGGGACGTTCGCCGCGAGCGACCGCGAGGAGTCGAAGGTGTTCTTCGGAGCCGATGATCATGGAGTCCTCCCTCCAGTCGGACTCGGAGGAGTGGAGGAGGTGGAGGAATGGAGGAGTAGGAAAAGAAAAATACTACTCCTCCACTGCTCCAAAAGGCGAAGCCGCCCGGTAGTTCGCGACTTCGCCCTCGATTCTCTCGACTCGTCCGGCGTCCGCCAACAATTCGAGGTGGGCGAGGGTCTCGGCGAGGGCGAAGCGGAGTTGGTGTGGGCTCAGGTCCTCCGGGAAGACGCGGCGCGCTATCTCGTAGGGCGTCGCGGGCTCTCCGTCGAAGGCGGCGCGCATCACGTCGAGGCGTTCGGCGTGGTGAGCGAGGAGCTCGTCTATTCGTCCGCTCATGTCGTGGAAGAGCGGGCCGTGTCCGGGGAGGACGAGGTCCGCGCTCGTTTCGCGAAGGTCTTCGAGGGAGTCCATGTAGCGTTGCAGCGGACGCGGTTTCGTGTACGGCCACAGACCGATGTTCGGTGTGATCTTCAGCAGCAAATGGTCGCCCGCGATGAGGACTCGCCGCTCCTTGTCGTGGAGCATGAAGTGGTGATCAGAGTGCCCCTGAGTGTGGACTACGCGGAACGTTCCGGCGCCGATCTCCAGTTCATCGCCGGGCTGGAGAGGGAGGATCTCATCCGGTATCCGGACGCCTGGGTTGGTCGTGTCGGCGGTCGGGCGCGCGGTCTCTTCGTCCATGCCGTTTTCGAGCAGGAAGCGGACGAAATCCTCGCGGTCGCGGTTCGGGTCCCAGAGGAATTTCGCGTTTTCGATCTCTTTTTCGAGCATGTAGACCGGGGCTTCCGAACGCTCGTGGAGCCACTTCGCAAGCCCGATGTGATCCGGGTGGAGATGAGTGACGATGATCTGCTCGATGCCGGAATCCAGGTCGAGCCCGACTTCGGGGGCGCGCAGTTCCCACACGTCGCGGGCTTCGGGGTAATCGAAGCCGGGGTCGATGACCGTCCACCCGCCGTCCCCCGGAACGAGGTACGAGGCGACGAACTTCAGCGGGAACGGGACGGGCAGCTTCAGCTGATAAACGTCCTCGAAGACGCGCGATATACCGCCGATCTTCTGCGTGCCGAGCGAGGACGGGGCGACGCCGCTCACTTGAACGCCGCGATTCCGGTGAGGGCGTTGCCGAGGATGAGGGTGTGGACCTCGTCGGTGCCTTCGTAGGTGCGGACGGACTCTAAATTATTCGCGTGGCGCAGCGGCGAGTGATCCAGGGTGACTCCGTTGCCGCCGAGGATGGTTCGGGCTTCGCGGCAGACCTTTATCGCCTCGCGGACGTTGTTGAGCTTGCCGAAGGAGATCTGGTCGTGACGCAAAGTCCCGGTGTCCTTCATCCGCCCGATGTGGAGCGCGACCATCGTCCCTTTCTGAATTTCGAGCATCATGTCCACGAGCTTCTTCTGCGTGAGCTGGAACGAGGCGATGGGCTGCTCGAACTGAATTCGCTCCTTCGAATATTCGAGCGCCGCCTCATACGAATCCCGCGCCGCGCCCATCGAACCCCAGATGATGCCGTAGCGCGCCTCGTTGAGACACGCGAACGGCCCCCCGAGACCTTTCGCCTCCGGGAGCATCGCTGACTCGGAGAGGCGGCAATCTTCTAAATGGATCTCGCTTTGCACCGCCGCTCGCATCGAGAGCTTGCCGGTGATGTTCGTCGCTGAGTAGCCGGGGGAATCCGTCGGGACCAAAAAGCCTCGAACCGGGTTTCCCGCCTCGTCGGTGCGGGCCCAGATCACTGCGACGTCCGCCAGCGTGCCCATCCCGATCCAACGCTTCGAGCCGTCGAGGATCCAATCCGAACCGTCTTTTCCGGCGAAGGTCTTCATGGAGCCGGGATCGCTTCCGGCGGTCGGTTCGGTGAGACCGAAGCAGCCGATCTTCTCCCCGGTCGCCATCTTCGGGAGCCATTCGCGTTTTTGCTCCTCGGAGCCGAACCTGTGGATCGCGCTCATGGCGAGAGACCCCTGCACCGAGACGAGGGTGCGTATCCCGGAGTCCGCGGCCTCGATCTCCATGCAGGCCAACCCGTACTCGACGGCGCTCTTTCCGGCGCACCCGTAGCCGCTCAAGTGCATTCCGAAGAAGCCGGCTTGTCCCATCTCGGGCACGATCTCCTTCGGGAACTCGGCCTTCTCGAACCACTCGCCGATGTTCGGTCGAATCCTCTCCCGCGCGAACTTCCTCGCCTCGTCGCGCACCGAGACCTCCTCGTCGGTGAGCAATGCGTCGAGGCCGAGGAAATCGGACGGGTCCGCCTGACTCTTCTTTTCGGTCTTCGCAACCATGAAACCCTCCTGATTTTTCGCGTTCCCCATTCTACCGGAGAGGGCGAAGCACGGCCCGCGCGGGGCTCCCGTCGGCGCCGCGCAACGCCAGAGGCAGGCAGATCAACTCATAGTCGCCCTCCACCACACCGTCGAGGACGACGTTTTCGAGGATATGCACACCATGTTCGTGGAGGGCGTGGTGAGCGAGGAGTTCCTTGCTCTCGATGGGATCCACCGAAGGCGCGTCCACCCCGACGAGCCTCACGCCGCGCGAAGCGAGAAACGGCGCCGAGTCGGGACGGAGGTAGGTTGTTTTCTCCGGGAACACATCTCTGTGCGTCCACGAGCCGGTCCGGATCAGGAGCCGGGAGACGCCGTCGAAGCGATGCTCCCTCAACTCCTTCTCCCCCACGCTCTCGACGCCGGAAACCTCGATCACCCGCGCCGGCCCAACGTAAAATTCGAGGTCGAGTTCATGCGCCATCTTCCCCTCGTCGTCGAAGTGGAAAGGCGCGTCGATGTGCGTCCCGGTGTGACAGCTCGCCGTGAATTTCCCGACGTTGACCGGACTCTCCGCGTCCTTCCTCTGAACAAGTTCGAAAGAGAACTCCGTGTCGCCGGGCCACGGGGGGATGCCGTTGCGAAGCGGCTGCGAGATGTCGATGATGTCCTCGCTCAAGCGACCACTCCCCGCGTGTTCTCGAACTTCTCGTACGTTTTTCCGGCCATGATCTCCTTCAAAATCCGAACCGCTTTCCATGCATCCAAATACGAAGTGTACAGCGCGACGGGAGCCAGCCGGATGACGTTCGGAGCCCGGAAATCCGGCACCACGCCGCGCTCTTTCAACGCCTCGCAGATCCGGGCGGCTTCTTCGTGTTCGAGAGCGACGTGTCCGCCTCTTCTTTCATCTTCATCCGGCGTGCCGATGGAGAACCCCGTCTCCGAAAGCTCATGCTCGACCAGTTCCATGAGGTAGCGAGTGATTCGCAGCGACTTCTCCCGCACCTTCTCGATCCCGGCTTCCCGAAACATTTCGAGAGACCCCAAAAGCGGAGCTAGGCTCAAGATATTCGGAGTCCCGATCTGGAACGCCCCGGCGGAGCTTGCCGAGACGAACTCATGCCCCATGTCGAACTGCTTTTCCTTGTCCGAGCCAAACCACCCCGCAAGCGCCGGAACTTCACCGAAATGCCTCCGGTTCACGTACAGCCCCGCCGAAGCTCCGGGCCCGCCGTTCAAATGCTTGTACGAACACCACACCGCGAAGTCCACGCCCCACTCCGAAAAACGATGCGGCACCGACCCGATGGAATGGGCCGCGTCGAAGCCGGCGGTTATCCCGCGCTCGCGCGCCGCTCTCGCCAGTCGCTCGACATCGAGCAACTGGCCGCTGCGGTACAGGACGGTGGGGAGAAAGACGAGCGCGACCTCGTCGGTCATCGCCCGGATTATGTCGTCTTCCTCGATGGTCCATCCGTCGCGGCTCGGGACGCGAACGAGGTGGTCTTTCGGGTCGAGGCCGTGAGAGCGGAGCCGGCTTTGCAGGGCGTACACGTCCGTCGGGAAGTCGAGCCCGGTCGCGACGATCTTCGTCCGCTTCCCATCGGGACGGAAGAACGTCGAGACGAGCTGGTGGATGTTCACGGTCGTGGAGTTCGTGACCACCACTTCCTCAGGCGACGCCCCGACGAGGGGAGCCGTCATCGCCCCGAGCCGTTCGGAGAGATAAAACCAGGGGCGTTCCCCCCGCGTCCAGCCCCCGATCCCAAACTCCTTCCAATCCCCGAGGACGTCGAGAAGCGACTTTTCGGCGCGGCGGGAGAGAAGCCCGAGGGAGTTGCCGTCGAGGTGTATCTCCTCGTCCTTCAGATAAAACTCGTCTCTGAAGCGAGCGAGTTCGTCGGAGCGGTCGAGGCTCCGGGCGTGTTCTTCCGAAGGATCCAAGCCTCTCATGGGCGCGGCTCGCGTCTGTGGATGGTCTCCTCGTTCGCCACGATTCACGTCCTCCTTTTTATCTCGCCCGGACAAGATAAACACGCGGATGGCGAATATCAACGGGGCTTCGTTCGGTCGCGTCCATCGTCCCGCCTCCCGGATATTTGCACGATCAGGACTCCGAGGGCGGCCAGGGCTATTCCGACGCCTTCACGAACACCGATGCTTTCGCCGAGGAAGACCCAGGCGAGGATGGCGATCTGGACGAGCATCGTGTTGTTGATGAAGTTGGATTCGAGCGCCGGCAGGGTACGCAAGGTGTGGTTCCACAGCGTGAACGCGAAGGCCGTGTTCACCACCGCGAGCCAGCCCACGATGAGCCAGGCCGAGACACTCAGCGAGGGAACGCCTTCGACCACGATCCCGGTCGAAAGCAATGCCACCGACCCCACGCCCATGCTCGCGACCGTGACGAGGAGCGGACTCATCCGCGCCTCGCGGTTCACGAACCGCCCGAGTACGGCCGAACCCGCGTTCGCCGCCACCCCGACGGCCACGACCAAAAGCCCGAGAACCTGAACGGTCGATGTGTCTGTCGGCAGGAAATACGCCGCGGCCCCGATCAGGAACAGGATCACACCTCCAAGCTGGAGCGCCGTCGGCCTCTCCCCGATAAACATTATCGCCAGCACCATCACCACGACCGGCGTGAAGTTCAGCAGGAGGCTCACGGTCACGGCGGGCAGGAGGTCGAGTCCGACGAACTGCGCCCCCTGCGTGACGGAATAGAGCAGGAGCCCGAGAGCGGCGAGACGCAGAACATCTCCGCGAGACAGACTCCGGAGCGCGGCGCGGTCGGAGGAGCGGAGGAGGACTATCGGGAGGAGGCATATAAAAGCGAGCGCGTACCTCAGTCCGGCGAAGGTTAGCGCGGGCATCTCTTCGAGCCCCGCCTTGATCAAAACCCACGAAGTGGACCACAAAAACGTCACGAAAAGCGCCTGAAAAACGGCGACCACGCGAGGGGACGGCTTCCGCACAACGAACCTCCAGACTTTGCCGACACGTCAACACGTGCCGACCTATCCCCTCGAGGCTTTTCTCCGGTGAGGTGCCTGCCCGCCGTATGGAGCGCGTTTGCTTCGCGCCCGGGCTTTACGTGGCGCTCGGACCAGACCCGAAAAACCATGTCTCCGGCGGAACCCTAGCCACCCTTCGGTCGACTGGTTTCAGGTTATCCAATGACGATGCCGGGTTCAAGTCCGCTGGAAGGATCCTGCATTCGAGGCGCGCCCCGTGCGGTCTTGCGGGGAATGCGAGAGTGATCAGCCGGACCTGGCATGACCCGAACGAGTCGGGCCTGGAGACCGCTTTGGCGAGTGGTTATTGATTCCGCCGTATGACGCCCTCGCGCCAAGCGTAGACGGCGGCCTGGGTGCGGTCGGAGAGGTGGAGCTTGGAGAGGATGTTGGAGACGTGGCTCTTGACCGTCTGCTCGCTGATGAAGAGGGACCTGGCGATGTCGGCGTTACTGAGTCCGTCGGCGATGAGCTTGAGCACTTCGAGTTCCCGATCGGAGAGCTCGCGAAAGACGTCGGGTGTCTCGCTGCCCGCGCCGCGCAGCTCGCGCATCACCCTGGAGGCGACGCGCGGGTGGAGGACGACCTCGCCGGAGGCGGCCTTGCGAACGGCGTCGGCGAGCTCGACCCGTCCGACCTGCTTGAGGAGGTAGGAGAGGGCGCCTGCCCGGATGGCCGGGAAGATGTGCTCGTCGTCGTGGTAGGAGGTGAGGATCACGACGTTCGTACGCGGGGAGGCGCTCGCCAGACGGCGCGTCGTCTCCACGCCGTCCATACCCGGCATGATGAGATCCACCAGCGCCACGTCCGGCGCGTGCTCGGCGGCGAGGCGCGCGGCTTCTTTGCCACTTTCCGCCTCGGCAACCACGGTGATGTCCGAGAACGTTTCGAGGAACGTCCGCACCCCTTCCCTGACCAGGGCGTGGTCGTCCGCGAGGAGGACGGTTATCGGCTCGGCCATGTTCTCTTACTCCTCTCGGGACGGACAGACGCAGGTCACCGTAGTACCCTCTCCCGGCGCGCTTTCGATGTCCACGCGACCACCGAGGCTGGCGAGCCGCTCTCGCATGCTCTGCAGGCCGAAACCTTCGCCCGAAGTCTCCTCCGGGTCGAAGCCGCGTCCGTCGTCGGCGACGCGCAGCGTGAGAGCCTCGGTTTCGTAGACGAGTTCCACCTGAGCGCGCGTTGCTTTGCTATGCCTGGCGATGTTTGAGAGAGTCTCCTGCGCCACGCGAAAGAACGCCTGTTCCACCTCCGGCGGAATTTCGCGCCCGCCTTGCACGCTTACTTCGACCGGAACTCCGCTCCACCGCGACCAGCCGGCGGCGTAGTCGCGAAGGGCGTCAGCCAGTCCCTTCTCTTCGAGGGCGGCGGGGCGCATCTCGTGGATCAGGACATCCAGCTCCTTCTGAGCGCCTTCTAATATCTCGTTCGCGCGGGCAAGGTGGAAGTCGGCTCCCGTACCCGTTTCGATCATGGTCCGCGCCGTGTCCACCTGCAAAGAAGTGGCGAACACCTGCTGCTTGACGGAGTCGTGGAGGTCGCGGGCGAAGCGGTTGCGGGCTTCGAGGGTCGCGAGTTCCTGGCGAGTCCGGATCAAGGTCTCGAGTTCCTGCGCCATGCGGTTGAGGTCCCTCGAAAGCTGTCCCAGTTCGTCGCGGGAACGGTCTCTGGTCTCGACCGAGAAGTCTCCCCGGCCCCAGGCTTCGGCGGCGGTGGCGAAGTTTTGCAGGCGGCGGGACAGACCGCGGGCGGTGAGGAAACCGAAGACCGTGCCCACGAACCCGGCGGCGAGGGTGAGCGGGATGGCGCTGAGAGCCAGCCCGATAATGAGCGGAGCAGCGATGCCAGGCAGCCGAACCGAAAGCGCGACGACGCCGAGCACGCGCCCGTCCTCTCCCTCCACCGGCGCGACCGCCAGCAGTTCCTCGTCCGGGGAATGCTCGTTGAGCCGCGCGGGGTCGTCCTCCCCGTCCAGAGCCGCGTCCAGCAGCGCCTCCAGCCCGGGCGAGTCGCTGACATCGAAGCTCTTGCCCACAGAGGACCTGCCGACGCCGGGATAGCCGCCCAGCAACCGCCGGCCGGGGTCGAGTGCGAAAAGCGTCGTCCCGAGCGGGGTTGCCCCGCTCAAAGTCTCCCCGGACGTGGTCTCCGCCCCGGCGGCGTTCGGGTCGGAGGAGATCCTGTCCAGGTTCTCGTCCAGACCTTCGAGGTCCGGCGGCGTTTGCGCCAGGTAAGGCCGCAGAGTCGGCGCCATGATCCCCGTCAGGCCGTCCGCCATCAGCCGCGACGCCAGACCCGAGTTTATGGCGGCGAACAGACCCAAAACGACGACGATCTCCACCACGAGCAGCGCCCCGACGGTGACCAGCGTGTAGCTCAACGTCAGCTTCGAGCGCAACCCGAAGAGCAAGTCGAGGAAACGGCTCACGAAAGACCGGTCTTTCGATGCCGCCCGCTCGTCTCGTTTCGGCGACTGCTCTTTTCGCTGGGTGATCCTCACTTTTCCACGGTTCCGGCTCTTCGTTCGTCTTCCGCGTCGTCAAAGTATACTCGCCGGGGTTCGTCGCCCGCCTCAGGCAGCCTCTTCGAGGCGGAACACGGGGCGGCGCGAGCTTCGCGAACTCCTCCGGATCGCTCCGTACCCCGTACAACTCCTCGAAGAACTTGACCCCGCGCGGCACCTTCCCCGGAAATTCTCTGAGGATGGGAGCGCGCTCCTCGACCGGCAACTCGAAGAAGACCACTTTCTCCTCTTTGCGGCTCCGAGCGAGAACTCCCCACCCGGACGCCCGCGCGTTCTTGACCCAGTCGGCCCCTTCGAGACCGGCGATTACGTAGCGTTGTCCGTCCACCGTGAGCGGGGAGACCGGCGTGGCACGCGGCCTGCCGCTCTTTCGGCCCGGCACCGAGAGCAGGCGCATGGCGCCGAGGGACAGCCCGAGGCGCTGCAAGACCACGATCACCCGATTGAACGGTCCCAGCCACCCCGGCAACTTACCGCTATTCGACATCTTTCGATACCTCCATCTCTTTACGGGCCGCGTTTGCTCCTTCGCCGATACGGTACTCCGGGGAGAACCCGCGCGCCACGCTCCGTAGAGTGAAAGTCGCTGGCTCCAGAGGACCAAAAACAGAGAACCGGAGACGCCCGGTCGGGGGTTCGATGACGCTCCGCTTTAGATGATCTCCAGGGCGCGAGCCCTTGCGAGCGCATCGGCGCGGTTGTTCGCCCCGAGCTTGCGGTAGATGTTGTTGGTGTGGGTCTTGACCGTACCCGTGGCGACGAAGAGGTCTCCGGCGATCTCCCGGTTCGACTTGCCCGAGGCGAGGAGCGCGAGTACTTCGAGTTCGCGCTCGCTGAGAGCCTCGCTGATCTGCTCGACCCGAGAGACGCCGGAAGACGCTCGACCCGTCGCGAGACCGTCCGGCTGCGGGCTTCGCGTCTGGCGAAGGTCCCGCTCCCACAGGGAGTACGCCATGATCCCCTCTTCCCCGCGCATTTCGAGGTATCCCTTTTTGGACAGCTCTTCGAGGATGCCGGACGCCTCCCTCACGGTGAGCGAGGTCTTCATCGCGGCCAGCGTCGGCGTCAGCTCGCCGCGCTCGCCGAGGACTTCGAGAAGCTCGCGCTCCTTGTCCTCCGGCTTCGGCGACGAAATAGCCTCGTGGGAGCTTATGACGTGGTTCGCGTAGAAGATGAGAGCGAAAGGAAGCAACACTCCGAAGGCCGCGATGGACACCCAGTGGAGTGAGGTAACGGCGAGGTTGAGGGATATGACCATGATCAAAAAACACCAGATCGCTATTCCCGTGAACGCGAAGGCCCGCGGAGGGAGGCTCCGCGCGACTTCGAGAGCGGCGGGCAACGCCCCGGACTTCTCCGGGAGGTCCCCCGCCGCGCGCTCGTCTGTCTCCCTCGGCTCCGGCATGGCCTCAAATATAGCACGGGTTTTTCCGTGAACCGCGACCGAACTCACCCTTCCCATCAAACCTCCCGTCACACGAAGTGATTTCCACGCCCGACTCCCGATCCTCGTCGGCCTTTGCGAAGACAATCTATCCCTAAACCGGGTATAGCCGCCTCCACCGAAAGGAGTATCCGGGTTTATTCGGACGCCGATTGACAAAGTAGTAAACGGAATAAAGAATACGAACCAGGGAAAAAGCGAACAGGAGGTCCCAAAGTGCTGTCTTCCGTGTACGAAGGAAAGCCGTGGCTGGAGCAGTACGCCGAATACGTCCCGGGGGAGCTTCCGCTGCCGGAGAAAAGCATGATCGACCTCTTCGAAGACTCCGCGAAGCGCGCGCCGAACGTGGACGCCGTCCGCTACTTCGACGAGACGATCTCTTTTTCGGAGCTGGACGAGTTGGCGAACCGCTTCGCCAAAGCCCTCGCCGACCGCGGCATGGAAAAAGGCGACCGGGTGGCCGTCTACCTCCAGAACAACCCGCAGTTCCTCGTGGCTCTGTATGGAGCCTGGAAGCGGGGAGCCGTGGTGGTTCCCCTCAACCCGATGTTCAAAGCCCGCGAACTCGA
>JBOHBL010000048.1:0-4495 GCA_050698295.1 Rubrobacteraceae bacterium
GCCCGAGCCTCTCAGCTCGGCCACCTCGTCCCGGAGCTCGGCGTTCTCTGAGCTTATCCGCCCATTCTCGCGCTCCAGCCCCCCAGCCTCTCGGTCAGCGCCTCCAGCCTCTGGGCCAGCCGCCGTAAGCTCAGCCCGTTGTCTTCTCCGCCCATGCTCGTCTCCCGGGTCGATTTATGTAACTAGCCTTACGATAACAGGCGCCTCTTACTTGGCTCTTACCTGGGGCGGCTCAGACGTAGTTAGGAATAACTATTTTTCGACTATTTTTTGGAGATTTCCCGAAAGATTTGCTTATTTTCGGCCCGCGGCCGTAGGTGGGGGCACCCTTATTCCGTCTCGCGCAGCCTAGTCTCGGTGACCCAGACGGCTATCTGGTAGCGGGAGGGGAGGTTCGGTTTCCTGAGGATCCCGGCCACGTGGTTGGAGGCCGTGTACTTTGATATCCTGCCCGACGAGGATTGACACTTCGCGTTGGCGGCGGGCGAGGGGATCGGGTGGCACCGCCGCGCGGGGTTCCGGAGCGGCTTGAGGGGACGTATCTTCCGCGCTCAGGGCGTACTCGATGGCCTGCTCGGGGGACATGGCCTTCCCCTCGGTCCAGGCCGCCGCCCAGGTCCTTTCGTCGAGCGAGGAGCGGGCGCTCGCCAGATCCTGTTCGTAGCCGGAGTGGGCGAGCTCGGGCTGTTGTCGGCTTTCGACCGGTGTACGGCGGAACGGTCCCGAGTTTCGAGCCGGGCGATGGCGTCGCGGCTGTCGCCCGAGAGAGCTCCTCCCGTGGGAGCGTCGCTCGCTGGTGCAACATTTTGTGCTGTAGTATCGGGGTCGTGGACCAAAGACGCGAGAGGTGGGCTTTCGGAGAGCGGGACGTGTTGCGCGGGATGCGGGCCGACGAACTGGAGGGCTTGCCGCGGCTCGGCGAGAGCGGGCGCTACCTGGGCGCGAGGCCGGACCTGCCGGAGCAGGCGCAAGACGGCGACATTCCCGTGAGTGCCGACGGTCTGGTCCGACCCGGGACTGGCGGCATGAGCGTGAGCCCACCGCCCGTAACGAACCTGGCGCTCCACCGCAGACCGCCCGAGTACGGCGGACGCGGCAAAGACCCCGTGTTCGTCCTCGACGCGGACGAGTTGCCGCCGGAGCTGCGCTACCGCCCCGACCCGAAGGCCCCGGAGCGGCACGGGTTCGTCGAACCGTCGCGCACGATGAGCTTCGAGGAGTACCGGCGGGCTGTCCAGGGAACCCGCGCCTTGTGGCGCCAGCTTCGCCAGGAGAAGCCTTCGGCTCGAGGCTGAAAGCGTGCGATAATGGAGGGCAGGTGAACAGCATGGAGCACCAAAGACACCAGTACCACGACGTAGCGGAAGAGGTCGCGCGGCTCGCGCTGGCGGAGCAGGAGTACCGGCCGGCGCTTGAGGCGATCCGGCGGTATGCCGCCGGCCTGCTGGCCGAGGGCTACCCGCGCGAAGAGCTCTACGCCGAGCTGGACCGCGCCCGCGGCGTGCTCGGCGGGCGCGGCGCGCCGGACGAAGCCGAAGAGCCGATCCTCGACGTGATGGACTTCCTCGTCGGCTGGTGCTCCCCTGGCGCGAAGCTCTAGCGGAGCATCCGAGGTTCTCGGGAACCGCCCCGAATCGGCACTCCCGGAAGGTGGGCGAACGGAGCCTCCTACCCCTCTACCACGTGATGTTGGTGGTCCTGGCTTGGTAGAGGCTGCGCGTTTAAGGTTGGCGTGGAAGCAAATCCGGCTTGAAGACCGCTTCGAGTTGGCGCTCTATGCGGTCCAGGCGGGTCTCCACCGAGTCCAGGCGCTGGTCGAGGCGTTTGATCTCCGAGCGGAACTCGCTCATCAGCGCGTCGAAGCGTTTCTCTAGCTGCTCGATCAACCCTGCGTTGGCTAGCTGGCTTTGCTCTATGAACCTTTCGGTGGCGCGCTGGTTCAGCCACGAGGCCCCAAAAATCGCAAACACCAGCGTTACGAGGCCGACGATAGCGGAAATAATGGCAACACCCGGGCTCATACATCAGCGACCTTATCATAGGTCTACTACCGGCCTTGCGCATCCGGGACTACTCAGGTAACTACGTAAGGCGGGGGAGAGGGGTCGTTTTGGGAGACTTCCCGAAAGATTTGCTCGCTTTCGGCCCGCGGCCCTGGTAGGATCCCTTATTCTGGGTCGCTGAGCCCCCTTTGGGTGACCCAAAGGGCCATTTGGGAGCGGGAGGGGAGGTCCAGCTTCTTTAGGATCGTGGCTACGTGGTTGGCGACGGTGTTCTTGGAGATCGCCAGCGCGTCGGCGATCTGGGGGTTGGTGAGCCCCCGCCCGACGAGGGTTGCCACCTCGCGCTGGCGGCGGGTGAGGGGATCGGGTGGTGGCCCCGCCCGGTGTACGGCGGAACGCCTCGGGGGAAGGACTCTGGGCTCGCCGGGCGGCGAGGTAGTCATGGAACCGCTCCGACGAAGGCCATGTCGAAGGCTTCGCCGGCGGGTCCGCGGACGTAAGGTCTCGACTGTAGGAGCGTCACGGTGTTCGGGGTGCCGCGCGTAGAGCTCGTGCTCGTGAGCGGCAGACTTACTTTCTTCGGGCCGGAGACAGCTACTCGTGCCGCCGGGTAACCCACGCGGCGATCCGGGTGCGGGGAAGCATCGGCTATGGCGCGACGATCTTATCGGCGAGCGCCGGATAGACGCGCCGGAAGTCTCTTTCGTTGAGCGTTGCGATGCGATCGACTTCGACCTTCGTTGCGGTGTGCAATATCAGCGCGTCGTAGGTCGTCCCGCCCAGGATGCCCGTCGAAGCGAGATGGGAGATCACGTCCGCATAGTCCGCCGCCGAGAGCGCCACGATTTCG
Organism: Rubrobacteraceae bacterium; assembly: GCA_050698295.1. Classification (GTDB taxonomy): domain Bacteria; phylum Actinomycetota; class Rubrobacteria; order Rubrobacterales; family Rubrobacteraceae; genus JACCWD01. Next base: position 2,854 of record JBOHBL010000048.1, read on the forward strand.
CAGGTGGCGAGGACGTTTCGCTCGATCAAGCGCCGGGCATCGACCGGTGAAACGCGGGGTTGGATCGGCAGCGTGGTCAGGATCGCGTACAGTTCGGCGAGCTAGTGCGCCGCGACGATGCCGGAGTTGGTTCCCGCTTTTACGCGCGCCAGCCAGGGCAACGCGCGCTCGTGGGCCGGGTGGGCTTCCACCATCCCCGCCACCAAAACGGATGTGTCGAGCAGTACCCTCACGCTCCGGCCCGACGGAGCAACTCCGCCGCGCGCCGATCCCGCTCGTCTCGCGCGAGGTCGTTCACGAGGTCGCCGCCGGACGGTTGCGCCCGGACGACCAGCACACCTTGCCTATCCACGAGGCGCGATTCCTCCTCCGGTCTCTCGACTCGCAGGTACATCGCGTAGGCCGTCTCCCGTTCCACCACCAGCGTCATGCCGGGACCAAACCGAGCCGACGCCGCAGTGGCGCCGGCAGCACCAGCCGGCCCTGATCGTCGAGGACTACTTCGATGCGTTGGCTCATGGGTACTCGCGGGATCCGTGCGTGCTCGATACCGATAGAAAGCACGATAAGCGTTTGCCGTCATCAAATGTAGCAGAAATCGCGGAGAGACGCCGCCGGAGCCCGCTGTGTGGTAGAACCGATCGTCGCCAGACCGAAGGCGAACGCCGCCCCGCGACTACCGCCCCGGCGACTCTATCGAAGGGGCATATGGCTCTCAGCCCGCCGTCGTCGTGAACTTCCTCCACGTGCCGGGGGTGCCGGCTTTCGCGCATACCCACAACACCGCTTTCGAGTCCATGTACATCTCGCCCTTGATGTGAGATCCGGTGGCGGGTTTGCCGGCTCCGCCCGCGGGCACGAGCATCAACTGCGCCTTGCCTCCCTCGAACTGCCCGCCGTAGCCGCTGGGGTTGCGCCCGAGGATGCCGGCGCCGTTGGAACCCGTCCCGTCTCCTACAACCCCGTAGCCCGACGAGCCGGTGTGCTGACCGTAGACGCCTTCGTAGCCGGTGGCGGAGGACTTGCCGACGACGCCGGCTTGGCCCTCACCCCGGACACCATGGCCGCTGGCGTTGTTCCCGAGGACGCCAGCGTTGTTAGCGCCCGCCCCGTCTCCCACGACGCCGTAGCCCGACGAGTCGGTGTGCTGGCCGTACACGCCCGAATACCCGACCCTGTAGGATCTGCCCCACACGCCGGTGTCCCCGATGCCCCTCACCCCCGTGCCGCCGACGCTGGACGTTTCGCTGTCCACCGTCACGGCGCCACCTTTGGCCCTCAGCGCCGGCGCGGAGCCGCCGTTCTGGGCGTACAGGGTAGCGTGGGTATTGCTGTCTGATTGGCCGTTCAGGGCATTTCCCCCGTTGACGTTCTTCGTGGATATCCCAGCGTTGACCACATCTACCCTATTGGCTTGCACGATATCAAAGACATCGGTGCCGGCTTCGGCCTCGCGTGGATACAGTAGCGTCCCCGCCGCCATGGCGGCCACGGCGGCGGCCCCGGTCTTGCCGAGCAGCGCCCGTCTGCTCAGGAGCCCCTCGAACTTCGACGCGGGCTTCCCGTCTCCGGACCGGTGCGTCTCGGAGCCTCTGAGCGCGGCCACCTCTCCCCGGCGTGTGCCCGAGCCTCTCAGCTCGGC
>JBOHBL010000049.1:0-4632 GCA_050698295.1 Rubrobacteraceae bacterium
GTCGGATATGCTTTCATCGGCCTCGCCCTTTTCGGGTTCGCGGCAGGAACGCTCTACCAGAAGCGGTTCGGGCAAACCGTCGATCTGCGAAGCGGCACCGCGATCCAGTTATTAGGCGCGACGGTCGCCAGCTTCCCGTTCGCCGCGGCGCACGGCGGGCTGGCGCTGCCGTTGACCACGAGCGCGGTCGGCTCGGTCGTATGGCTGGGTACGGTGAACTCCATCGGCAGCTTCATCCTGTTGTTCATGCTGCTGCGTCGTCGCTCCGGCGGGGCCGCGACCAGCCTGCTCTACCTCGTGCCCCCCGTCACCGCGCTGCTCGGCATCCCCCTCCTCGGCCAAAGCGTCGGCGTCACCGTCCTCCTCGGCATGGCCGTGTCCGGGGTCGGAGTCCTTCTGGTCATCGTCCGAGAGCGGTCACGGACCCGGAAGAAACTCGTCCGGGACGACCCGGCGCCCGACCACGACCCGCAGCCGACCGTGGCGCAAGCGAGGCGCCGATGAATATGACGCCCGCGGCGAGCGGAGTCCACCTCGGACACCTTTCGGCTCCGCTCGACCGTCCTTCTCGAACGGGGCCGTGGAGCGGCCTCTTCCACCGGGGAAGGACGAGGCGACAATCAGACAACCGATACATCCACATCGAAAGGAGATGAAGATGAACCTGAAGACGAACATCGCCGGGAAACAGGAAATCATCGCCTCGCACGGGAGGCCGCTCGTCGCGAGGACGTGGTTCGGGCGAACCCGGAAGGAACTTGCGGATGAGTATCTCCGGTACAACTACGAGAGCGGCGTACTCGAGATCGAGAAGAAGCCTGGCTGCCTCGGCATGCAGCAATTCCGGAAGATACGGGACGACGTCGCGGAGTTCACCACCATCTCGTGCTGGGAGTCGTTGGAGGCTATGGAAGCGGCTCACGGTGGGGATCGGCGCCCGTCGCACCTCGAAAAAGACGCGGACTATCTCCTCGAACTCCCCGAGTTCGTCGAGGTGAGTGAGCTTCACGTCAACGACTGGAACGCGGGCGAGGGATTTTGACGGCGAAGCCGGGCAGGAGATCCGGCGCGAGGGGGTCGTGATCCCATGAGTGGAAGATCAGACAATGATTCCCGGAGCGACGACTATCACACCCGGACTTTTCTGTTCTCCTCGAACCTCTCCACCGCCGCCAAAACCTCCGGCTCCAAACGGTCGAACTCCTCGGCTATCTCCGCCGGGACGGAGTCCCGGAAGCGGGCGTGCAAATAAATCTCCCCGACCCGCTCCACTGCGGGACTTTCCAATTCCTCCGCCGCCCGGCGGGCGTATTCCTCGGGCGTCTCATGCGTATGTCGGATGATGCCCGCCTGCTCGAACGCGGCGGTGATCTCCCGATACCGCCCGTACAACCTCGCGTCCGACACTTTGACATGCTTCGGAGGAGTGTGGCGGCGATGAGCGATATATCCGCGGAAATAGGCGATGGCGAGGAACGCGCCGCCCACGATCATTCCGGCGACGAGTATGCTCGCGGGGTCGAGGCTCGCGACGCCGCGCATGAGGGAACCGGCGGGGCTGAGGGCCGGAGACAATGCCTCTCCGGCTTTGCCCGCGATAAAGCCGAAGACTTTGCTTCCCTGGAAATTGCCCGCCGCCTCGTATTGCCACGGTGTCGAGTCGAAGCCCGGCGTCGGGTCGAAGGTGGACCATCCGTAGCCGGGGAAGTACACCTCGACCCACGCGTGCGCGTCCGAGGCGCGGACTTCGTGAAGCCCGGTGAACGGATTGTGTTCGCCGGGGACGTACCCGGTCGCGACGCGGGCCGGGATGCCGAGCGAGCGTGCCATCACCGCGAGCGACGAGCCGAATTGCTCGCAGTACCCGCGACGCTCCTCGAAGAGGAAGTATTCGACCGAGTCCATGTTTTCTCGCTGAGGTGGGATGGAGAGGTCGTACGGATATTCGTTTTTGAGATGCTCGTTCATCTTCGCCACCGCGTCATACGGATTGTCCGTGCCTTCGGCGAGTTCGCGAGCGAGCGCGCGAGTGCGGTCGAGATCGCTTCCCTCGGGGAGCTTCGTGTATTTTTCGGCGATGTCCTCGGAATAGTCGGTGGGGGCGGAGCGGAGTTCGTCCGGGGAGGTGTTCGGAACCTCGGAGATCACGGAGTACGTCGAGCCTTCGGGGAGCTTGTAAGGCGCGCGCAGGGAGTTGTACGGATCCACCTTGATGGAGCTTGTGGGGAAGAAGAGGGTCTCCGGGCGATACGCTCCGAAGATGACGTTCGCCGCGTCGCGCTCGACGTGGAAGACTTGCGCGACCTGCCGGCTCGGGCCTTCGAGCGGCTCCGCCGTGTTTCCGGCGGTGAGCATGTCGAAGCGCGGGCCGTTGGAGGTCAGCGTCTCGGCTTCGTCTCCGGTGGATATCTCCCACCCCTTGCCGTTGTACTCGTCGAAGACGACCCCCCGGTACGGGATCGTCTCCTCGCTGCGGACCTTCATCACGATGTCGTCGGAGAGCCGGCCGCGGCTGCGGAGGTCCATGTACGGGTTGAAGCCGTGGTACGAGTCGGCGGAGATGGACCGCGGCGGCGCGGCGAACGGGTCGCCGCCCGGCGGAGGCTCGTAGTACGGGTTCTCGACGCCGCCGGGGAAGTCCCCCCGGAAATTCTGGAAAGCCGACGTCGGCATCATCGAGAGGTTCATGCTCCGGCTTTGAGGCACGAGCGCGAAGCACGCCATCCCCACGACGACCACCGCGAGGAACCCCGGCACGACCGCCCGGAAGCCGGGGCCGCGAACCTCCGCCGCCCTCGCCCTCTCCCGCGCCTCCGAGAAGCTCATTTGCGACAGCGCGCCGAGGGCGCAGAATATGAACGCGAGCACGAACACGCCGTACCAAAGGCTCGTCGAGAGGGCCGCGCCTACGCAAAGCAGGATCAAGCCGCTTATTAGCGAGTACGAGAGGTCCTTCCTCGCCGGAACGTCGAAGGAGTGTATGACCTGCACCCACAGGAACAGCCTCGCCAGCGGAACCCGCGTGTCGTAAAGCGAGGCGAGAACCTCCCGGAAGAACACCGCGAGAGCCGCCAGAGCGCCGAACGCGAGCATCACCTTGATAAAAACGTTCTTCTCCCGCCGCCTCCGATGACTCACCACGAACGCGACCACCGTCAAAAGCGGCACGAGAAGTCCCGTCGCGAGGTCGAAGTACCCGCTCGAAAGCACCGCGACCTCCCCAACGAGCACCGAGGCGAGCACCCACGCCCGGAGCGCGAGAGAGTCTTCCGGCGGCTTCGCGCGGCTTCGCCGGGGAGGAGTGGAGGAGTAGTATTTTTCTTTCCGACTCCTCCACTCCTCCATTTCCTCCACTCCTCCGCGAGCGAAGCGAGCAAAAGCGAAGCGACTCACGAGACCTCCCACGGCTCGGAGACGTCCGGGCCGAGCCTCGCCGCCCGTCTCCCCGCCGCCTCGACTTCATCCATGAACCTCCGCTTTTCTTCCTGAGTCATCCACGGCCCCGGCCCGGCGAACTCGTGGCACGAGACGAGAACCACCGTGTCCGCCCGGCGTTCTCCGGCCCGGACGTTTTTGAGAGACGGCGTTATCTCCACGCTCGGGCCGCTTCGCTCCGGGGAGTGGGGAGATAGGGAGTGGGGAGTGGGGGATGTTCTCGACCCTCTTCTCTCCGAGACCCCCGCTCCCGCGCTCGACGAACCTTCGCGGAACTCGCCCGGGGCTTCGGCGGCGGACGCTGCGGCGTTTCGCCGTCTTTTCCCGACTCCCGAAGCGAGCGGAGCGGAACGCGGAGCGACGCGACCTCCCGACTCCCGGTATTTCCGAGGGAGGCGCACCAGCCGAGGATGGCGTCTCGGTCGGGGTTTTCCGGCAACGGAGCGTTTTGAGGTCCGGCGTCCGCGGCAACTTCCCGGCCTTCGCGGAGGGCGACAAGGAGGAGCGAGGCCGCTGCGGAGACGGCCATTTCGATGGCCGCGTCCGGGGCACTCTCGTCGAGGTCGAGGGCGATGGTGAAGGGAGGCTCCGTCTCTCGCGCCATCTCCATGACGGCGAGCCGTCCGGCGGAGACGCCGCGCGCGCTTCGGCGCCAGGCTATGAGGCGGGCAGGGTCTCCGGGGCGGTACTCCCTCACGCCCCACAGTTCGCCGCCCGCGCCCCGGCGCGGCGCCGCGGCGTCCTCGCTCCCGGACTCCGCCGCGTCCGGCGAGGCCGGAGGCGGAAGCCCGGCCACCTCGAAGGTTCTCGGGTGGATGGTCGTGGCCGAGGCCGCCCGGAGGACGCGGCGCGCCGGGAGGAGGCCGAAGGGGGCGGCGGACTCGACGAGCGCCTCTCCGTCCGAATAGACGCCCCGGCGAGGGTTTTCCACCGCGTAATTCAGCCGTTCGGGGACACCGGGTTTCACGCGAGCGGCGAGGGCGCGTCCCGAGCCTCCGGCGAAGCGGTCCTCTATTTCCAATAACGTCTTCGAGAATTTGCCGGTGTTTCGTATTTCGAGGGTGCATGGAAGAGGTTCGCCCGCCGTGCCAACGGGCGGGGAGAGGCGTTTAACTTCGATGCCGCGCGCGCTCGTGGGCGCAAAGAGCGCGGAGACGGCGAGGACGCCCGCGAGGGAGGCGGAGACCACGTACAGCC
>JBOHBL010000050.1:0-6138 GCA_050698295.1 Rubrobacteraceae bacterium
GTTGGCGATCTCGAGATCGCCACCGCCGCCCTGCGCGTTGGCCTTGCCCGCGAGTACGGTCGTGCCGTCGGCGGCCCCCATACCGGCGACGGCCAGCGCCTTGAGGAAACCCCGGCGGCTCGTCGGCCGCGAGAATTCCTCCACGCTCGGCACGTTTATCCTGTGCTTCTCCATGACTTGGTTTTCTCCTCCCTCTCTAAAGCCCGAACGGGGCGACGGCCGCTTGCACATCAGGCAACGCCAAAGCCTCGGTGAAGGCCAGGTTCGCCGGCGGATTGATGCCGAGCAGGATGTTGATCCCCACCACGTGCTGGGCCTCGGCGTTGTGGATCGAAAGCGCAGCCCCCAGCAACTCATTGCCTATCAAAGCCGGAGCCGCGCCCTGATAAGCGCCGACACCAACCGGCTCGAACGTCGCCGCCAACTCGAGGAAGGCGGCCGGGTCGGCGAACACGCCCTCCGGGTAGGTGAACGTCGGCGTCGCGGGCACTTCCCCGCCATTCGCAACAATAGCTTCCGCCAGAGCGTCGGCGTGCGCCATCTCGTGGTCGCGGATCGCCGCGATCTGGGTCAGCGCGGGCTCGGCGAACAGCCCGGCGTTGACTCCCTCGGCGTAGAACGTTCCCTCAAGAAGCTCCAACTGATAGGCGAACTGCAAGATCGCCAAAGGCCCGATCTCCACGTAGCCCTCGTGTACCGCATGAGCCTTCCGGACGGCCACGCCGAAGCCCCCGATGCCCGCTGCGGATATCGCGGCCGTGGCCCACGCCGCAGTCTTCAGGAAATCACGCCGGGCGACCTCCCGATCAACCGCAAACAGTGAGTCGCGGTTTACTTCACTCATCTGCACTCCCCTCTACTCGGTTTCCTGACGCCGAACACAACCCGTCCCGCGCCTTTCTTACACGTTCCTACGTGGCAAGCTACGTGTCGGATCACCTTCGAATTTCCCATACCTTCCGTAGAAACATAATTCACCATAACACAACTCAACAATCGTTACACCATCACATCATCCTTTTTTCGCATCCGCTGTCATTTTTCTCATGACTCCGCTCGTTTGGGATCGGGCTTTGCATGCGGCATGATCCGAAGCAGCGCATATCCCGTAGAATGCGTGTAATGGCGGATCACGCGCGAAAGTATTTGACGCTCGCGGACGAGGACCTCATCTCGATGGTGGGTGATGAGGACCCGGAGGCGTTCGGGGCGCTCTATGACCGTCACAGCCGGGCGGCGTATTCGCTCGGGTACAGGATCATGGGCCAGCGGCAGGCGGCTGAGGACCTGGTTCAGGAGGTCTTTCTCAAAGTTTGGCGTTCGGCGAGGAGTTACCGGGCCGAGCGCGGGAGCGTCAGGACGTGGGTACTCTCGATAGTCCATCATCGGGGCATAGACCAGCTCCGCGCCACCGCGAGCCGCCAGCGCACCAGAGACCGCTTCGAGGCTTCCGCGGAGAAGTCCCAGCCGAGCGAAGCCTTCGCTGAGACCTGGCGCAACTCGCAGCGCGACGAGATCCGGGACGCGCTGAGGACTCTCCCGCCGGAGCAACTGAAGATACTCGAGCTCGCCTACTTCTCCGGCTACACCCACGTCGAGATAGCCGAGCTTCTGGAGTTGCCTCTGGGGACGGTCAAAGGACGAATGAGGTTGGGGCTCAAAAAGATCAAAGACTACTACGACTCCCGCGACATGGCGGTACCGAGATGAGCGAGATGAGCCACGAGAGATTCGACGAATTGAAAGACGCATACGCTCTCGGCGCGCTCCCCGAAGACGAGTTGCGCGATTTCGAGGCGTACCTCGCCGCTCATCCCGAACGACGCGCCGAGGTAGAAGAACACGCCTCGATAGCCTCCTTGCTGGCCGTCTCACCCGCGGATCAGGCCCCCCCCAAACGCCTCCGCCGCAACGTCATGGCGATGGTGAAGGCCGAATCGCGAGGCCGACGAGCCGAACGTCGAGCCGAACGTCGCACCTCCTACTGGCGATCCTCGCTCGAAGGTTTGAGGGGGCTTTTCTCGCCGAGGGTCGCGCTGGGCGCGGCCGCGGTCGTGGTCGCGGGGCTTCTCTCGTGGAACGTCTTCTTGCAGAGCGAGATCCGGGATTTGTCGGGACGGAACGGCGAGCTTCAGGCGCAGATCGAAGAAGTCCGCAGCGGGCAAAGCGACGGTCAAATCTTCGCGATGCACGGGCAGAGGGAGATGCGCGATTCGGAGGTGGAGATCCTGGCCTTCGAGGGCGAACGGGCTGTGCTCGTTGGCGAAAACATGCCCGCCATCCCGGAGGGACGGACATTGCAAATCTGGGTGATAGACGACGAGGGCGCGAAGCCGAGCGGTCTCTTCCAGCCCAACGGAGACCCCGTGGCCGCCGTCGTCAGGAACCCTCTCAAAGGCGCGAACACCATAGCCGTGACCATCGAGCCCGCCGGGGGTTCTCCCCAGCCCACGACAGACCCGATGCTCACGGCGCAGATCTAGGTCCGATTTTCGGATACAGCCTCTCCGCGGTTTAGCTTCTCAAGCCTTTGGGTAGAGCGAATTTTGACCAAAGGGAGTGAAAGGAGGCCACACAATGGCTGTAGCGAGAATCACCGAGATCAGCGCCACGTCCCCGAACAGCTTCGAGGATGCGATCAACGAGGGGATCAAGCGCGCCACCAGCACGCTTCGCGGGGTCGAAGGCGCGTGGGTGAAAGACATGAACATCCTGATCGAAGACGGCAACGTCACCGGTTACAAGGTGAACCTGGAGATCACCTTCGTACTGGAGGGCTCGAGCTGAACTAACCGGATAGCTGGACGCGCCCCCGGTCGTCCGGCCGGGGGCTTTTTCTGTTCACGAGCCCCGGAGGACCGAAAGCTGTTTTCATCGTCGCTCACCGTGTCAGTCGCACTCCTCGGCGCGTTCGGGGCTTTCGCGGGACACAAAGTCCGCTTTCCGGCGGGGGCCTTCATCGGCGCGCTGATCGGAGTCGGCCTGGCCCTCGGGCTTCACGGGTTTCCCAACATCCCGTTTCCGGAGGCGGCCGGGTGGGGGTTGCAGGTCCTGGTCGGGATACTGGTCGGACTCGGGATGACGCGGGACTCGCTTCGCCACGGAGCGAACGCGCTCGTTCCCGCGTCGCTGCTTTCGGTGGTGTTCCTTTCTTCGGCGGCTCTGGCCGCGCTCGCCGCCGTCCGGCTCACGGGCATCTCCCCCACGACCGCGCTCTTCGCGGCGGCGCCGGGCGGTCTCACGGAGATGGCGGTCGTCGGGGCGACCCAGGGCGCGGATGGGCCGGCGGTCGCGGCGATACACCTCTCGCGGCTCTTGCTGGTGATCCTCATCGTCGGTTTCCTGGCTTCGCGGCTGGAAACCCGCTCGGAGGCCGAACCGGAGGAAACGCCTCGCGAAAAAGCCGAAGGTTCGAGCGGAGCCATGAAGCTCGCCGGAATCTCCGGCGCCGGGGTCGCGGGCGGAGCCCTGGCTCTCGCGTTGACGCCGCTCCCGGCCGGCGGCGTGGTCGGCGCGCTCCTGGGCGCCGGGCTGGCGAGGGTGACCGTGAAAGGGCCGGTGCCACAGAAGCATTTTCGGCTCGCCGTGATGGCGATAGGCGGAGGTCTGGTCGGGCTGGGATTCTCGTCGGAGTTCTTCGAGGCGCTGCTTCGACTCGCGGGCGCGGCGCTCCTCATAAACGCGGTCCAGATGTCGGTGTGGCTCCTCGCCTACTATCTGCTCGTCAGGGCCATCGGCTACGATCCTCAGACCTCGGTCTTCGCTTCCGCGCCGGGGGGTATGGGATCCACGCTGTCCATGGTCGGCGATACGGGCGCGGATCTCGTAACGGTAGCCTTCACGCATCTTCTGAGGCTCACCGCCACGATAATAGTCGTGCCGTTCATCGTGACGGCCTTTGTTACGACGTAGCTCCGCGCCGGTCAGTTTGGAACTCGGCGGGAGTAAGGGAGTAGGGAAAGACGAATGCGGCTCCGGGGGTGCGGGCATCCTGCCCGCATGAGAGCGGGATTTCAGCCGGTCAGTTTTTTGGAGGATGGCGAAAGCTCGAAGAAGAGTCGCCCATCTGCGGCGTATCCTCACAAATGGACCGGTCCTCGGGCTGAGATGCTGGAGTGCGCGGAGTGCGGCGCGGCCGTGATTCGCTACTGGATCCAATCGAGGGCCACGGCGGCGGTCCATGATTGATCGTCGGAGCCGAGCGGCTCCCCGGTGAACGGCTCGAAGTATTCGGCGAAGCCGCCGGAGGCTATCTGCTCCAGCGCGTTCCGGCGCGCCTCTCTCGCCCGCCGCTCCTCTCCCGCGCCCAGCAGCGACCTCCACAAGAGCCACGAGATGACCGGCCACACCGGCCCGCGCCAGTAGCTTCGAGGGTGGAACCGTCTCTCCGAAGGACTCGCCGAAGGCGGGAGCGGGCGAGCGAGGCCCGGAACGCCGTTGAAATACGAAGAGTCCAGGGTTTCGAGGAGACGGTTCTTTCGAGATTCGGAGATGCCGCCGGAGATCAAGGGCGCGAACCCGGCGACGGTGCGGGCCTTGAGCTTGTTGTTCCACCGGACGTCGTGGTCGAGGCAGAGTCCGTACTCCTCGTCCCAGCAGCGTTCGAGGCCGGCGCGTCCGCGTGGGATCCAGGCTTCGATCTCTGCTCTCTCCTCGTCGGGAGCGTCCACGAGGTCGGCTATTTCCAGAAGCGACTCGTTGGCGATTACCAGGATCGCGCTCATCAACACGTCCTTGACCCTGAAGGGGTGGACTTTGTAGATTTGCTTCTCGTCGCAACGAGCCCTCTTTATCGTCTCGACGAGCCAGATGTAGCGGGCGTAGTCTTTGTCGGTGGGTCTTTCGGAGGGATCGTCCACGTGGGCGAGGTCGCGGCGGTGGTAGCGTGCCATCACCCCGATCTCCACGGCTTCGAGCGGCGCGTCCCACCTCGGAGAGTTGTCCGTCCCGCTCTCCCAGGGATGGTAGATGGTGACGAGCCCGGACTCCTCCGGATCGCGATCCGTGAGAAGGTACTTGTGCCACCTGAAGAGATTCGGATAGATGCCGCGCAAAAACTCCAGCGCGACGCCCGCGTCTTCGTCGCCCTTCTCTTTGGCGACCTCCCACACTCTGAGCGCGCCGACGGCGTGGATCGGGGGCTGGCAGAGGGCGCTGGTGTAGGGAGGAGCGGGCGGAGCGTCGGGGAAGACGCCCGCGCTGATCCAGTGTTCAGGACCCGGAAAGTAGCTCTCCGGCGGCGCGAGCGGGTTGAAGACTATGTGCGGCACCTTCCCGGTCTTCCACTGCCGCTCGAAGAGCGTCGTCAACTCCCTCGCCGCCCGCGCCGTGTCGAGGCGCGCGAGCCCGATCGCGATGAACCCCGAGTCCCAGCTCCACTGGTGCGGATACAAGGTGGGCGCGGCCCGCGTCCAGCCGCCCATGTCGTTGCGACGCAGCACCTCCGCCGCCCGCCGGGCCATCCCCGACAGATCCGGAACCCCGCTTCTTTGCGCCTCTCCCATATGCCATCAATGCTAGCAGAGATTTATACGAATATAGCGATTAGCAAAGAACGGAAAGCTAAGCGCCTCCAGGCTATGTTTGGGTCCCGGCGATGCGGGCAAGATGCCCTCATCCCCCCGGCGCGGACATCCCGAAGCTCCCCGAAGAAAGCTAGGAGACGGACATGCGCGCAAACCCGAACTTCGACGAGATACGCCAACTACTTGAAAACTCCCGAACCGTCGCGGTGGTCGGGCTTTCGGGCAGGCCGCGCCGTCCGAGCCACGGCGTCGGATCGGCGCTTCAAGGATTCGGATACAGGATCTTCCCGGTCAACCCGAACCTGGAGGGTCCCGTACTCGGCGAAGAACCGTATTCCTCGCTCACGGACATCGAAGAGCGGATCGACATCGTGGACGTGTTCCGCCGGGGCGAGGAGGTCATGCCCATCGCCCGCGAAGCCGTCGATATCGGAGCAAAAGCCCTCTGGTTGCAACTCGGGGTCATAAACGAGGAGGCCGCCACCCACGCCTCCGAACACGGTCTCACCGTGGTGATGGACCGGTGTATCAAAGTGGATCATGCTCGCTTCGCTCGCGGAGGAGTGGAGGAATAGAGGAGAGGGAGGAGTCGTGGGGGGGGGGGGGGGGGGGG
>JBOHBL010000051.1:0-1141 GCA_050698295.1 Rubrobacteraceae bacterium
GCGCCGGTGGTAAGCGTCTGGGCGCTGGTGGCGGTGGCGAGGCGCAGGATGGCGTAGCGCTCCTCGTCACCCGCTAGATCCAGCGGCCGCTCCCGCCCGCCGCTGTCGGGATTGGCCGGGTCGAAATTCTCCAGCACGATGTAGCCGGCACGTCCAGCCCGGTCGAGATCCGGGTTGCCGCTTCCGGATGAAGTGCTGAAGAGCCCACTGGTGGCGAGCAACGAGGCCTCGGTCTGTCCGGTCGCCGGGTCTCTGTCTCTGTTATCTCGCGAGGAAGCGAGGGTGCGTCCGGTGACGATTGCATCGCGGGAGAAAATCTGACCCTGTGAGCCATCCTCCAGCGTTACCTGCTCGGTCGCTTCCTCCTCCTCCAGCTCGCCGATGGTCACCGAGATCGTGGAGCGCTGTTCGCTGCCCGTGCCTTCCAAGCCGAAATCCGCGTGCAGCAGGGCGTTCTGGGCGTCGGCCGGGGCATCGGAGCGCGGGTAGACGACGAGTACCCCGGAGTCGTGAAGATCCGATCCCTGCACCGTCTCCGAGCGCAAGAAGGCGCGGGTTTCGGAGGCCACCGTGGCGCCGGTAGTTCGCTCATCGAAACCCTCCAGGCCGGGCGAGATGAAGAACTGGTGGATCTCGCGCTCGGTCAAGGGCATCTGCCCATCATCGATATCGCCCGCGGCGAAGAGGAAGCGCGCGTTGGGTGTATTCGAATTTTGATTGTCGGGGGGAAGCAGGGCATTTTCCATCCCAACGTTCGCCGGTCCTACCTCGAGGAGCAAAAAGTTGTCGGGATCGCGGTTTATAAAGCGGTTGTCGTCTTCCGTATCCATATCGATGGACCCGCCTTCGGAAAAACCGGCCTGCAGGATCCTATACTCCGCATCGCCGAAGATCGAGCTGGTGGGAGCGCAGCAAGTGGGGGGGTCATCATCAGGCTCACTAAACGCAGCCAGAACCGTACCGCTTGCAATCTTACCGTCGTCGGGCAGTAGTCCTGAGGAATCCTGTGTCGAAAGCGGGATCGGTAAAACAAACGGCGCGCTTACTCCACCGTCAATAAAATCACCAACTCTCGAGGGTACGCCCTCCTCGTCGCCCACGCTATCGAGCGCGAGAAGGTTCTCGCTCGCAAAGACTTGAA
>JBOHBL010000052.1:0-4407 GCA_050698295.1 Rubrobacteraceae bacterium
ACTTCCTGAGATTGTTTCAAACCCTTGTAGGTAGGCTGCGAACAAGAAGGGAGATAGCAAAAAATGGGTTTTTCTCTAGCGTTTCAAACCCTTGTAGGTAGGCTGCGAACTGGGCCAGACTCCGTCGTCTAGGATGTCCACTAACCAAGTTTCAAACCCTTGTAGGTAGGCTGCGAACATAAATAGAAATATCAGGAATACGCGGATCAGCAACAGTTTCAAACCCTTGTAGGTAGGCTGCGAACCAACTTTGAATATAGCGGTTTGCAGGTGGTTTTGCAAGGGATGGTAGGGGTATGGTGTGTTCTTTGAGCGGCTGTTTATAGTTTGGAAAGCCTCGTTTTGCAGGAGATGTATGGTTTGTCGAACTCCCAGGTTCTGTGCGCCTTTGGGGGTTGACGCGATGTTTCGCCCGGCGAGGCTGGCGCTGATCTTACAGGAAGTCTACGGAGGTTTCGGGTTTGGCGGCCGGTTTCTGGGGAGTGCCGAGTTGGTCTATGGTGAGGTATTTGGTTGTGCGGAGGAGGTAGAAGCGGACGCAGTCCTCCTCCGGTTTTATGGTCTTTTTGATCTCGTGGCGAAGGCTTTTGAATTGCGCCGGGCTGAGTTCTCCTTCGAGTACGGAGTTCTGTATGTGGGCGAGGTATTTGCGTCCGATCTTGAGCACCTTCACAACGCGCTTGACGTTGATGTCGTAGACCATCAGGACGTGCATCGTATCACCACCTGCTTACGTACGGGGTGTATGTTTCGTCGCCGATAAGGTGTTTCTCCAGCTTGTAGAGCTCCATGCGGATGAGCCGACGGTAGGAGACGGAGCGGCCGAGCTTGGGGTGTTTGATCGTCTCTTTGAGCCTCGTCTCGTAGCTTTCGAGGAAGGTCTTCCGCCCCTTCTCGGTCAGGAAGACTCCCTCGGTGGCGTCGCGGAAGTCTTTCGCGGTGAGGGCGCCGCGGTTGAGGAGGGCGAAGATCACCCGATCCACGACGATGGGCTTGAAGATCTCCGCCACGTCCAAATTCAACGTGTAGCGCCGCTGGTTCGTGGTGTGGAGGTAGCCGATGCGGGGGTCGAGGTGGGTGCGGTGGATCTCCGACAGGACCGTCACGTACATCAAGCTGTTGCCGAAGGAGACGAGGGCGTTGATCCTGTTCGCCGGAGGCCGCCTCGTCCGCTTCTCGAACTTGAAGTCCCCGCCTTTGAGAATATCGTCCCAAGATTTGTAGTAAAGCTCCCGGCACCCACCTTCGAGCGCCATCAGCTCCTCCGTCGTGAGAGCCTCCTCCAGCCGCTCCCGTCTCGAAGACATCCCCGCGAGGGAGCTTTCGAGGTCGGCGCCGCGCCGACTATAGTAGCCGAGGACGCGCTCCATGTTGGCGATGGCTCCGCTGACGAAGATCCTGGCGAGGCCCACCCTCTTCTCGTGGTCAAGGTAATGCGACGCCTGCTTGAGCGTCATGAACCCCGACACGTACTGCTCGCGCGGCATGTACGAGCCCGACCAGTAGCCATAGTAGTTGTAGACGTGGAGCGGGATGTGAGCCTGCGAAAGGAAGACAAGTAGCTTCGTGTTCACCGTGACCTCGCCGAAAACGTGGATCTCCGACGTGGTCTCGACCGGGACGAACCGCTTGTTGCCGTCCATCGTAGTGAAGCGCAACGTGTTCTGCTGCCGCTGGAGTTCACCGCCGTTGAAAATAAAGACTGGCTTTCTCATCCTTCGTCTCGCATCCCTCGCAGCTTCTGGAACCAGGGTTTGTCACGCATCTTTTTGCGCTTGCCCGCGAGGAACTTGGCATGGATCAGCTCTGCGAGTTCCCTCCTCTTCTGCCCCGCTGGAAGGTTCGCCAATTCATCCACGAGCGCGGGAACCGAACCAATTGCGGCGGGGTTCATCGCCTCGATCCGCTCCCTCATCTGCTCGAAGCGAAGGTCCTTCTTCGGCGCTTTCACGGCGAACACCCCGTAACCCGCCGATGTCTTGGCTCCCGCGCCTATCGTCTCCAGGGTTTCTCTCAAGAGTTCCGCCCCGTGTTTGAGAGCCTCTTCGCCGCCGCGCCTTGCCGGCAGCAGCGAGAAGCGGAAGGCGCTTCCGGCGGCCACGGCCAGGAAGGTGACGGGGATAGGGGAGAGATAGTCGCCGGGTGCCTTTCCTTCCCCGTAGTATGCGCCATAGTGAGGTGTCATCACGTCGGTCTCGAGCGTGGGCGGTTTCGTCGGCAGGGCGTCCAGCACGACCAGCGCGCCCATCTCGCCGGGGTCGCCGAACAAGCGGGCGGCCTCGTCCCCTTCGTCCGACCATTGCTCGGCGAACGCCCGAACCGCCCCTTTCACGCCCGAGCCGGGGAGGTATGGGACGCCCAGCGCGCGGTGCCAGGCGAAGCCCGTCTCGAACGGGTGCGCGCCCCCGAGGCCGGAGACGAAGCGTCCGCGGGTTTCGGCCTCCAGCGTCACGCCGCCGAGCGTGTCCACCTGCTGCTTCTGACGCTCCAGAAAGGCGTTTAGCAGTTCCCGGTCGGTCGAACATTCGACGAACTCTTTGAAGAACTTTCGTTTGTGTTCGCCTTCGGCCCGCCAGCCATCTTCCCACGTCGCGAAGCGGTCGAAGATCAAGGAAGCGTTCGGGGCGCTCCGCGCTTCGAGATAGTGGTCTCTCATCGTGCGGTGGAAGGGGAGGTTCATCGGTGGTCCTCCTTGCCAATCGTCGCGTCGGCGAACCGCTTGAGCCAGCCCGAGAGTTCCAGAGCCTCTTCCTGGGCGGCCATGTATTCATTGCGGCCCCCCTCCATCACAGCTTTGATCAGGTCGCCTCCGGCGTAGATGCGGCGTTCGTGGATCAACCACCCGGAGATGTCCGCGTAGAGCGCGGCATGTGCGTTTTCGTTTTTGGAGATCAGGAAAGCGAGCGATTGGCCGAGGCCGTTTTGCAGCAGCATGGCCGGAAGGTCGCGGCAGAGCCTCGCGTAGTCGTGGCCTTCCTTGCCGACCGCCTGCACGCGCCCGAGCGCGTAGGCGGCGCGTTTTTGGGAGAGCAGCTTCACCGTCGCGCCTCCCCGTCCGAGAGCCTCGCGCAGCACCAGCCCTGGCCGACCGTCTCGTTGCCGCCGATTTGAACGAGGCCGTCCGAGGCTTGGATCACGCCCTCCTCGAAGCGCCGCATCACCTCGTCCTCGCTCATCGCCGTGCCGTCGCGCGAGCTTTGGGCAAGCGCCACAGCGAAAAAGATGGTCTCCGGCGGCAACGTCTCCTCGTGCCAGAGGTTGTTGGACTTCTTGTTCTCGTCCAGTTCCACGCGCGCGGAGACCTGCGTCCCGACGCGGCACAGGTGGCGCAGCTCATCGTCGCCGACGAGGGCGAAGTCTCTGGTGAACTTGTCGAGGAGATACTCGCCCGCCCCGGTCGGCAGCAGCCGGGCTTTGATCTCGCGCAGAGCCCCGGCGAGCTCCTCGCTCTCGCGCGCCTCGAAGTCCAACTCTTCGAGGACGAGCGCGCCGGCGCCGCTCCCCGGCGGCGCTATCGCCTGCCCTTCCTCCGGCGCGGGTATTTGGGGGAGGTTCGCGCCCATCCGGGCGAGGTCGCGCCGCAGCCTGCCGAAGACGAGCGGCGAGCTGGCCCACTGGAAGACGTTCTTGAGCGAGCGGATGGGGATCGCCAGCAGCTTCGCCTCGCCCAACGCGATAGCCCCGGCGTGTTTGTTCGCGTTGAGCGTGTCGGGGCCGAAGAGGGCTTCAACCTCGCCTCTCTCCAGCGACTCGCCGGCCTTCTGGCGCAGGGCGCCTTTGAGGCTGGAGGCCGCTATCACGGGCAGTCCGTTGTGTACCTCGCGCTGGATGGGCAAGTCTATAACGTCGGTCGCGCTCCCCGCGCCGGGGTGCAGGTACGCCGTCGCGTACAGGGTCAATAGAGCTTTCTTCATCGCCATCCTCCTGTCAGAACTTGCCCGAATCCCATGTTCGCGTGTCCGCCGAGCTTCGCGTCGTCGAGCGCCTCGACTACCGCTTCCCCCGCCGCCGACGTCTCGAAGAAGTAGACGCTCCCAGCCGGGACGTGGGGCTTTAAGGGATGAGGTCGCTTCGTCTTCATGTCCCAGCCGCCGATGCGGCGGGGTTTGTCCAGAGCCGCGCTCACGAGCGTACACTTTATCCCTGCAAGCTCCCCGAGCCACCGGACGCCGCTCTGCGTCTCTTCCCTCTCGAACCCGTCGGGCAGCCATCCGCCATCGAAGAGCGCGGGTTGCAAGAAGACGAGTTTGAACTTGCCGCTCTCGTCTATGCGCGAGGCGACCTCTTCCCGGTGCGTTCCGGTCGTTGGGGCTTCGACCTCGCGGCTCCAGACGAACCTGCCCTCGCCGCCCCACTTGAGTAGCTCGGGGACGCGAGCATCGGGCGGAAGCCCTCCGACGCTCACGG
>JBOHBL010000053.1:0-2537 GCA_050698295.1 Rubrobacteraceae bacterium
GCTATTGAATGTCATCGGCGACGAGCCGCCGGTGAAGGCGCCGCCGCTCTGTGTGTAGGAAGCGCCGCCGCCCGGACTGAGGAAGACGAAGGCGACGCCGCTGCCTTGATTGACTGTTCCCGCCTGCAAATTCAGGCCGTTCCACGAGAGCGTGCCCGTGTCCGTCGTGTTGATCGTCACGTTCGGCGCGTTGAGCGTGATGGGCAACAATTTCAAACCCGCGCCAAGGTTTATCGCGCGCGGCTGTCCGTCGCCCGCCGTGATGAGAAGCGGCCCGCCGCCGCCGTCGAAGTCGGGGCCGACGTTGACAGCGCCCCGCGCCTCTATCTGCTGCCCCGCCAGGTATCTGCCGTCGGTGAGCGTCAGCGTGCCGGTAACGACGATCCCGCCGTTAAATAAGGTGAAGAACTCATTGTTGTTCTTATTGACGGTGAAGTTGTTGAAGATCAGAGGAGCGTTAATGAAGTTGTCAACGCTGACGCCATCCCAGACGACCGTGCCGCTGTTGTGGTTGAATGTTCCATCCGCGCCGAGGACGAACTGCCCGCCAAAGGAGGTCGTGTTGCTCGACGCGGTGAACGTCCCGCCGGACAGATTGAAGTTGCCGTTGATGTCCATGTCGCCGCCGCTGCCCGTGAACGTGCCGGCGGATTGGGTGTATGTGCCCGTTGTGACGGCGATGCCCGGCGCCTGCGTGATCGTCCCCGTGTAGCCGGAGTTGATCTGGATGCCGGCGACGTCGATGTTCGTGTCAATCGCCGCGTCCTTCGTGCTGGTGCCGTCGAAAACCACGTCGTCGGCGGAAGTTGGCACGGTGTCGCCGCTCCAGTTCGCCGCCTCCGACCAGTTGTTCGTATCGCCGCCGCCGTCCCACGTCTTCGTGGCCGCCCAGGACGGACTCGCAAATACCGCGAGCGCCAGAGCCATGACCGCCATCGCCAGCACCGTCAGCTTGATAGTAGTGAGCGGCGCTTTTCTCGACTCGCTATTCACCATTTCACTACTCGCCGTTTTCCCTTTCATCTTCCCTTTCCGGAGAATACTGTGCGCTCCTCGGTTCTCATCGCGCTCTTCGAAGATCCGGCGTCCCGAAAGTCTCATCTCCTCTTCGCTTTCTCCGGGCCACCACCTTCGCTCCTCTCACGCCGGGCGCCGAGGACGTATGCCAAGACGCTCGCGGCGAGGACCAGCCAGAAGATCAGAACGTAGACGGCGTCGGCTACCACGAACTCGGGCGTCGCCGCAGCGTGCAGTATGATCCCCGCCCCGGCGACTATGCAGTATGCCCAGAGCATCGCCAGAAACACCCGCGCCGCGCCCCGGTCGTCCCGCCACCACGCCAGGAGCGACCCTCCGGCTATGGTCAACAGCATCGAGGCGATGAGGCGGCTGTCGAGGACCTTCCAGGTTTCCAGCGCCGCCCACGGCCAGACGAAGCCGGACTGCTTGGGGACGGCGAACACCAACGCGCCGACGGCCAGCGAAAGGACGCCCAGCGCCAGCAGGTAGGCGCGCAACGTCCGTCCGAGGTTCCGTCCCGAGACGGCGGAGTTTCGCTCCCTCCATACGTAGTAAATGCTTATGGCGAGCGCCACGGTGACGATGCCGGCGAAAAGCTGGGCGACGATCTTGCTCCAGTCGATCGGGGCCGGCTGCATCATCACCGCCGCGACGAGCGGGACGCCGTAGATGATCACCGTCGCCAGGAGAAGCTCGCTCTCGACCCAGCGCGAGCTGGCGAACACGAAGAGGCTGCCCACCACATAGGCTGTCGCCGCCCCCGCCAGAAAGCGATACGCCAGGGGCGACATCTCCCAGGGCCATAAGCCGGGCAACACCAAGAAGTTGGCGACCCCGCCGACGAGTCCGCCGACCAGCAAAGCCAGGGTCAGAAAGCGCACCGGGAACGGTATCCCTCCAAAAGACCCCTCACGCGCGGCTTGATCCACGACCGACATCGCCCGCTCCCTTCCGACCCGCTTCTCTCCTCCATCTATAATCGCCATGCCCGCCTCTTCCTTTACTTCTTGACCACCTCGAACCTATTTGTGACGGGGCGCGGGAACGTCGCCGTCGGCGCACCGCCTTCACCGTCCACGAGCGAACCGCAGGTGTGGGATCGACGTTCCCGGCCCGGTCTATGGCTCGCACCCGGAAGGTGTGCTTCTTGCGAGAGAGGCCGGTGAACGTCTTCGGGGAGGCGCAGTCGGTGAAGGCAGCGCCATCGAGGCTGCACTGGAACCTGGCGCCGGGCTCGGAGGTGAAGGAGAAGCTGGCCGTGGTCTTCTTCGTCTTGGCCGGGGGGCCGGAGGTTATGGTCGTGTCGGGAGGGGTGGCGTCGCCGATGTAGCGGGCCACCGCGAAGTCTTCGTTTAAGAAGCCGTTTTGGGTTGAGCCTGCGACCGTGATCCTGGAGTCGGGTCCGACGGCGACGGCTTTGGCTTGATCGAAAGACCCGAAGTCCGTGGTCTGGACGCCGTCGCCGCTGAAGGTCGTGTCCCTTGCGCCGCCCGCGTTGTAGCGGGCGAGGGCGAAGT
>JBOHBL010000054.1:0-1807 GCA_050698295.1 Rubrobacteraceae bacterium
ACGCTGTCACGTTCCGCACCACGCCGAGGGCTTTGTCGAATCGTGAGGCTGGTGGGAGACGTTCGCTTTCCAGTTCGTCCAGCAGGCGCTCGACGCTCTCCTTAGTGTAAGACTCCCAATGCGCTCCCTCCGACTTCAGCAGTCGTTCGCCGATCCGGAGTATGCCGTGGTGGTCGTATAGCTTACTCTTGTTTTGGCTCTCCAACGGCTCGCTCAGATCCTTCGCCTCGGGTCGCACGACGCTCAACACCCTGCCGCCCGACTCGACGACGGATTCATAGCGGATGATGGACTGCTCGGGCAGGTGACGGTGGAACTGCCCGTGGAACCAGCCGAGAAGGTGGATCTGCCGGTCCAGGTTGTCGTCGATGGCGGCGAGCTTCGCTTTCAGGTCGGGGTCGAGTCGCTCGGCAGCGGGGGCATGGCCCTTCTGAGTACTGAAATCGATGCTGCTCCAGGAGGCCAGCGTTGCCAGCGGGTTACGCACCACGGCATATACCGGGAAATGCTTGACGAGTCCCTCCAGTACCGCCGAGAAGGCGGCATTATGCTTGACAACCAGCATGAAGTCCCGCGACAGCTCCTTGTCGACGACGATCTCGCCTTTGGAGGCGATGCTCTGCCGCAGCCCGGCGTCGGACCGGTTCGTCCCGACGGGGTTGTCGGGCACGGCGCCGCCCACGTTCTTCGAGATCGCGCGTTTGCGTTCGCGGATCGACTCGCGCTGCCCGTCGCAGAAGCTCTTGATCGACCGGCAGATCTCCTCGTGGTCCTTGAGCTCGGCGAACTTTTTGACTTTCATCGGCTCGTGCAGCGCCAGCGTATCGGGCAACCTGTTGAGCAGGTGGCAGGTCAGCGTGGTGCCGGAGCGCGGCGTTCCGGTTACCAGGACGTTGTTATCGCTCATGTTCCCATCCTAGATCGCGACCCAGAAGGGCGTAAAGTTGCTGGTTGTGCGGCGCGAAATAATCCACCAGACGCCTGCGCGTGGCGGGGTCGATGTCCGCGTACTCCTTCAGGTTATACGCCTCGTAGCCCGGGAGGCTCCACGGCCGGAGTCCCAGGTACTCCTGGGTCTGGTGCAAGATTCGCTGCGGGTCCTCGTAGAGGTCCTCGCTCTTGAGGATCAGGAACTGCTCGCGCGGGAAGACGTTCATCCAGCGCCGGAGCTGGTCCACGTACAGGCTCCGTTCGACGTAGGAATAGTGCCGCCACGCCAGGCTGACCGGATCGTCGGTGCTGCCCAACCGCTCGCGCTCTTTGTCGATGGCGTCCTCGAAAGGGAGCGGCTCGACGCCCCGCTTCACCTTCATGTGGTATTGCGAATAGGCGCGGTCGACCGGGTTTCGCAGCAACACGATAAACCTGGCGTGGGGCACCGCCTTACGCGCCCGTTCCGGCGCCTCCGGGTGGAGCAGGTAATACGGGCTTGCCTCTCCGACCACGGGGAACTCGCCGCGCACCGGGAAGTGCGCCAGGTACCAGTCCATACCCTTCTCGTAGTAACGGTCGAAGAAATGGACCTCCTTCCGGAAGGCCGCCCCGACGTCCGGGTGCTCGGTCAGGTAGCGGTAGAGCGACGTCGTGCCGCCGCGCTGCGTGCCGATGATGATGAAATCGGGAAGCTGCCGCAGGTGGGCGGTCTCGATCCGCTCCCGCGGCGGGTCTCGCCGCTCGTTCGAAAGGTAATCGACTTCCTGGCCGACCATCTCCCGCTGTACCTTGTTTTCCTTCTTCTTCCTGCGCTCGGCCCTCTTTTGCTCCCTGGCGGCGCGACGCTCGCTCCGTATCCGGACACGCTCCCGTC
>JBOHBL010000055.1:0-3598 GCA_050698295.1 Rubrobacteraceae bacterium
GCTCATAGTCGCGGGAGGAGACGGCACCATAAACGAGGTCGTAAACGGCCTCGGACAGGCCGGGTTCCCCGAAAATGTTACTTTGGGACTTTTACCCGCCGGCACCGGCAACGACCTCGCCGCGACCCTCGCCATCCCCGTCGATCCCGACGAAGCGGAGAAGGTCCTTCGCCAGGATCGCGTCCGGCTGCTCGACGCTGCGAGGGTCCGTTCGACCGGCATCGGCGAGAAGTTCTTTATCAACGTCGCCACCGGAGGACTCGGGGCGGAAATATCCGACTCAGCCGAAGCGGAGACGAAGAAACGCTGGGGGAAGCTCGCCTACCTCCGATCCTCCCTCGAAGCCGCCCGAAACTACGACCCGAAGGAAGTCGTCCTCACCCTCGACGGCGAGGAGCATAGACTCGATGCCGTCAACCTCGCCATCGGCAACTGCCGCTACGCCGGAGGAGGCTGGCTCGCCTCGCCCCGCGCCAACCCCGAGGATGGACTTTTGGATCTCGTCGTCGTGGAAAACGTCGGCCTGAAAGAGGCCCTCGACATCGCCCCCACCGTCCTCGGAGACTCGGACTACCTGGAGAAGGAGGGCGTCTTCTTCGCCCGCGCAAAAGAGATAAAGGTCGAATCGGAGCCGGGCAGCCTCGAATTCACCGTGGACGGGGAGGTGATCGGGGACGAACCCGCCGAGTTCACCGTCGTCCCGAAAGCCATCAAAGTCATCGTCGGCCCGGAATACACTCCGGAGCCGTGAATCTCGGAGCGGGCGGGCTTTTCTCCAACCTCGCCGATTGGGTGTTCGGCTTCATCGAGTTCGCCGGCTACATCGGCATCGGCCTCCTCGTCGCGCTGACGAACGTGATCCCGCTGTTCCCCGTGGAGGTGATACTGCTTCTGGGCGGCTTCGTCTCTGGCGAGGCGGACGGCCTGTGGACTCCAGGCGTGGTGGCGGTCGCGACGGTCGGGTCGGTGGCGGGCGCGATGGTCCCGTACACCCTCGGCTACCGGTTCGGAGAGGAGCGGCTGCGCCGTTTCATCAAGCGGTTCGGCTGGCTCCTGTTGCTGAAGGAGGCGGACCTCGACCGGGCCAACCTGTGGTTCGACAGGCACGACGGGAAGGCGGTATTCCTCAGCCGCCTGGTTCCGGGGGCGCGCAAAGCCGTCCCGATCCCCGCAGGCATCGCCTGCATGCCGATAAAGCAATTCATGGCCTACACCACCCTCGGCAGCGTTTTGTCGAACAGCGTATTCGTCGTCCTCGGGTGGCTGCTCGGCGATAGATGGTTCATAGTCCGCCAGTACACCCACATTCTGGAGTACGCGGCAGCGATCGCACTCGCCGCGGCAGTCGCGTGGTTCGTCTGGAGCCGCCTGAAAAAACGCAAGAGACCCGCCAGCGGCTGAAGACCTTCGGGAGCAGGGGTTATTCTCGACCTACGTCCACTTCGACGCTTCCGTGTCCCCGCCCGACGGATTCGAGAGGGGCTTCGGCGGCGAGAGTTTGTCTTTCCAGACTCCCACAGAGCTTCGAACCCTCGCCCGGATCCGATATGACCGCCTTCATCCGGCGGTTGGCTCGACGCGACGGCTAGTCATAGCGGACGAACCATTCCATCTCCGGGTAGAGACGGCTTGTCCTGGTCGGGTTGCGGGCGAAGCTCGCCAGCGGCCGTTCGCCGTCCTTCCCCTTGCCCGGCTGGCGCAGGGTGACGTGGACTTCCTCCGGGCCGAACTCTATAAAGTTGTACGAAGGGGGGATTACTCCGCGCACTTGCGTCGTCGAGGCCGTGCCGGAGTGGACGATACGCACGCCGGAGACGCTCCACATGTAAGGCACGTGCTTGTGTCCGCAGAGGACCATATCCACTTCGAGTTCGCACAGGATCGCCGTGAGGTCGCCGGCGTCGTCGAGGATGGCGGAGTCCAGCCCGGTGCCGGGCACCGCGAGGAGGTGGTGGTGCAACATGACTATCTTCGGGCCCCGGTCCCAGCCTTTAAGCTCCGAGTCGATCCAGGGATAGCTTCCAGCGCCCACCTCGCCTCCGTCGAGGTCCATCCTCGTCGAGTCGAGCGCGACCACCTTCGCCTCGCCCTCCGGCACCGAGACCGTGGTCGCCCTCTCGCGCGGGCCGAACAGGTCGCCGAAGTGCCTCCGCCCGACGTTTTTAGCGTCCTTGTTGCCCATGATCGCGACGACGTTCGGACAGGTGAGCCGATCGAGATGCTCTTTCGCCTCCTCGAACTCCCACCGGTGGCCTGAGCCGGTGAGATCCCCCGCGACGGCTACAAAGTCCGGATCAAGCTCGTTCGTATCCTCGATCACGGCTTCGAGCATCTCCGGTACGTGCTTCCCGACGTGGATGTCCGACATCTGCACTATCCGCATGGCTTTGCCTCCCCGGCATTCTCCGTCCGGCAACGGACTCTATTATCCGCTAATTCCGTCAGGGAGCCACGGATCGCGTCCCTCCGGGGATAAACCAGAAGCTGGAATCGCTTTCGAACTATCTACGGACGTTGAATACGTCCATCGCTCACTCCGGGCCGTCTTCGAGGACCTTTATGGAGTCAACTGTCGGGGGCGTATTCTCGGATCCTCCCCGTCTCCACTATCCACAGCTTACCCGCCAGTTCCCTCGTTTCCATGACTCGAAGCAGAGTTCGGACGTGTTCGTGGAGCGCGTCGAGGGTTACGGGATGAGGGACCCGCAAAACGGCTATGCCCGCGAAATCCGAAGGCGGGAATACGAGGACATTGGAGAAATCGAGGTCGAGGGTCACGAGCGAGCGGCTCTCTTCTCGACAAACACCGATCAAGGCTCTATCGGGTGCGGAAGCGAGATTTTGCTCCTCGACGGTAACGACGTCGTGTCCGGCCAGCCCGAAGAGTTCGATGGAGCGGTTGCCGAGGTTTTCGTCCAGCTTGACCTTCACGCGGGGCGGTCCAGCGGAACCTCCACGAAACGTTCCCGGCTCATCTCGGCCCCATAAGCGATGCAAGCGAGTACGTCTTCGCGGTCGAGCTGAGGATACTCTTCGAGAATCCCATCCACGCTCATGCCGGAAGACAGGAGATCGAGGATTAGCGAAACCCATATACGATGCCCGCGCACGGTGGGTTTCCCGAAACAAACGTCGGGATTCACGGAGATCCGGGCCAAAAGTTCGTCTCGCTTCATGGCTCGTCTATCGTACAACAAGCGGCGGCTTCACGAATCACCTTCCCGCCGGACGTTGAAAACGTCCATCGCTCTCTCCGGGCCGTCTTCGAGTATCTTCTCGACCGCGTCGGCGGCGCGAGGGACGGCGGATTTTATCGACGAGTCCATGCGGCCGAGTACGTGGTCGGTGACACTCATGCCCTCCGGCGGACGCCCGACGCCGACCCGGACGCGGATGAAATCGCTGCCGAGGCGCTGGATGATCGAGCGCAGCCCGTTGTGGCCGCCCGCTCCCCCACCGACCTTGACTCTGACGCTTCCGGGCGGAAGATCCAAGTCGTCGTGGACTACGATGAGGTCTTCGGCCTCGTAGCCGGAGAGCGCCGCGCCGGAATTGTTCATCATGGTCGTGGGCTTTATGAGAGCGATGTCTTTGTAGT
>JBOHBL010000056.1:0-5538 GCA_050698295.1 Rubrobacteraceae bacterium
GGTCTGCTTCGCTCGCCCGCTCCACCGTCCGAGATTCATGCGACGGAGCTTCAAGAGGCTCATCTTGGAATCGCGCGAAAACTTCAGAGCGGTTCCTCGAACTCCAAAGTCGTCGTCAGGCACGCGAACATATTTGACCTGGATCTCCACCGTGACATCCTCTGGAACGCCTCCGGCCCCCTTCTGGTTGTCGGCAACCCACCCTGGGTCACAAGCGCCGAACTGGGAACCCTCGGGAGCGACAATTTGCCAGGCAAGACAAACTTGAAAAAACTTGGCGGCATGGAAGCCATGACCGGAAGCTCCAACTTCGTCATCGCCGAGTACATCTGGCTGAAGCTGATCAGGGAACTCTCGGCGGAGCGAGTCACGATCGCTTTGCTCTGCAAGACTTCGGTGGCGCGCAACGTTCTACGCTTCGCCTTCGACGCCGCTTTGCCGATCACCCGCGCCTCTATAAGAAAGATCGACGCCAAGAAGTGGTTTGGAGCCTCGGTGGAGGCGTGTCTGTTTTGCGTGGAGGCCGGACCAGGCGAAAGATATTACGAAGCGGAAGTTTACCCGAGCCTCTCGGCGACCGTCCCCGAGTCAACGATGGGTTTTGCGAATGGCCGGTTGGTCAGGGACATTGAAGGTTACAGGCGATTTTCTTTCGCGGATGGAGCCTGCCAGATGGTATGGCGCCAGGGACTCAAGCACGATGCGGCTTCGGTGATGGAACTTAGCCGCGACGAGTCGGGAGGCTTGCGAAACAAGCTCGGCGAAATCGTTGACGTGGAGTCCGAATACGTCTATCCGCTGCTCAAAGGTTCGGACCTGTTCCATCAAAGGCTTCCCGGCAAGTTTGTGATAGTCACGCAAAGAAAACTCGGCGAAAGCACAAAATCGTTGGAATGGGCCGCTCCGCGGCTGTGGAATTATCTCGCTGCCCACGCCGATGTCTTCGAGCGCAGGAAATCTTCCATTTATCGAAACAAGCCCTCCTTTGCGATGTTCGGAATCGGGGACTACTCGTTCAGCCCTTACAAAGTCGGGGTCTCGGGTCTGCGCAAAACGCCGAGATTCGGAGTGATCAGACCCGTGGATGGGCGGACCGTAATGCTCGACGACACAAGTTACTTCGTAGCCTGCCGTTCCCCGGAGCAGGCGGCTCTTCTCGCCGCGCTGCTGAACGAGCCCGCCTCCATCGCGCTGATCGGCGCGATGGTGTTTCTGGACGCGAAGCGCCCCATAACAAAGAAACTGCTCCAACGCATCGACCTCAAGGCATTGCTTGACAAGGCCGATAAACAAACCCTGCAAAATCGCGCCGAAGCATGCCTCGCCCGGCTCGATCCTCCAACAAGTCGGCAAGAAACAAGTTGGCCTTCTCCTCTGGAAGGACTCATGTTTGCTGGAACGGCTCACGACAGCGGCGAAACCCAAATGTCTCTGGAATTCTGATGAGCGGACAAACGGAAATTAGCGGGAAGCCGCGGGAGGAACATTGCGCGTCGCGGTCATAGGAGCCGGGATAATCGGAGCCTCGGTCGCCTATTCTCTTCTGTCGAAACGAGGCGCGGAGGTCGTTTTGCTCGATGCTTCCGAACCCGCCTCCGGGACGACTTCGGCGAGCTTCGCGTGGGTGAACGCGAACAACAAGACGCCCCGCGAATACTTCGACCTGAATTTCGCCGGGATGGAGGAGCATGTCCGCTTGCGCGATGTACTCGGGGGCGACTGGCTCCACTCGACGGGGAATTTGATCCTCGCCAAAGACGACGAAGCCGGAAGGTGCAACCTCGCCGACCGCGTGGAGCGTCTCCGGTCGTGGGAGTACGCCGCCGAAATGAAGTCCTCCCGCGAAGCCGCCGAACTCGAACCCGAGGTCGTCTTCCCGAACCCTCCGGTCGCCCATTTCCCGAACGAAACCTGGGCTGACGCCCCGCGGCTCACTCTTTTCCTCATAAACCTCGCTCGTAAAAACGGCGCCGAAACGAACTTCCGCGACCCCGTGAAGAGCATCGAACCGAAGGGCGGACGGCTCGTCGTCCGGCTCGAAGGCGGCGAAGAGATTCCGGCCTCAGCCGTCGTGAACGCCGCCGGCCCGGACGCGGATATCGTCGCTGGAATGGTTGGAAGGAGGCTGCCGCTCGACGTGTTTCCGGGGCTTCTCGCGCGGGTGAGCGCGCCCGGAAACCCCCTTCGCCGCCTCCTCCACGCCCCGACCATAAACCTCCGTCCCGACGGAGATGGGTACGTTTTGCTCCACCACGACTCGGTAGACGAAAAACTCGCGGATGGCTTCGACGGCATCGAAGACCCACTGTGCGATGAATTGCTCGACCGGGCGCGGCGGATCTTACCGGCGCTCGGAGATGCGGAGGTCGTCGAGGCGAGGTTCGGGTGGCGGCCCGTTCCCGCAGACGGATATTCCTGCGTCGGAGCGGTCCCGAACATCCCCGGTTACTGCGAGGCCGTCACCCACAGCGGAGTCACGCTCGGGCCGCTCATCGGGAGGCTGCTGGCGACCGAAATACTCGACGGAGAGATAGACTCGCTCCTCTCTCCGTACCGTCCGAATCGTTTCTGAGCTAATATCTCGCTCGTGTTTTAGGAGCGGCATCGGTTCGAGGGGAGATAGAGATGTCCGAGGATACGGCACGCCGGGGACTATTAGAACGTTTCCTGGACTCGGTGGAGCGAGTCGGGAACAAGTTGCCTCATCCGTTCATGATCTTCGTCTACCTCGCGCTGTTCGTTATACTCCTCTCCTGGTTCGTGAGCCTCTTCGACGTGACGTTCGAGGACCCGGCTTCCGGTGATGAGTTGGGCATTCAAAGCCTCCTCTCCGGCGACGGCCTCGAATACATCCTGACCTCCACGGTGACGAACTTCGTCGAGTTTCCGCCATTGGGGACGGTCCTGACGATCATCCTCGGCATCGGGCTGGCGCAGAGGGTCGGCCTGATCGAAGCCGCCATGAAGAAGACGATTATGAACGCCCCCGAAGCCTCATCACCTACGCCGTAGTCTTCACCGGCATCCTGGGAAACCTCGCCTCCGACGCGGCTTTTATCGTGATCCCACCGCTGGCCGCGCTCGTTTTTCTCGGTGTGGGTCGCCATCCGCTCGCGGGACTCGCCGCCGGGTTCGCCTCCGCCGGAGCCGGCTTCTCGGCCAACTTCTTTATAACCTCGACGGACGCGCTTTTGTCCGGGATTTCGACGAGTGTGATCCAATCGGTCGCCGAAGATGTCGTCGTGACGCCGGTCAGCAACTGGTTTTTCATGATCGCCTCGGTCCCGGTCCTGATGTTCGCCGGAGTGTTCATCACCGAGCGGATCGTCGAACCGCGCCTGGGCGAGTACCGCAGCGAGGCGGAGATGGAGAGGATGGAGGAGGTCTCGCCAACCGAGAACCGGGGACTCCGCAACGCGCTCATAGCGATGCTCGTCTACGTCGCGCTGCTCGCCGCAGCGACTTTCCCTTCCGGCTCGCCGCTCCGGAACGAGGACGGGGGACTCATCCCGTCGCCGCTGCTCGATGGGGTCGTGCCGATAATTTTCCTGTTCTTCGTCGTGGTGGCGGTGGCATATGGGGCGACGGTCGGGGCGATAAATACTCCGGCGGACGTGCCGCGGTTGATGGGGGAGGCGATCCGGGAGATGGCCCCGTTCATCGTCCTCATCTTCGCCGCCGCTCAGTTTCTGGCGTACTTCGAATACTCGAACCTCTCCACCTGGATCGCGGTGAGCGGAGCAGGCTTTCTCGAAGGGATAAACCTCACCGGGCTTCCGGTCCTCTTCGGCTTCATCTTCGTGACGGCGATACTGAGCTTCGTGATATACAGCGGCTCGGCGTTGTGGGCGATACTCGCCCCGATCTTCCTCCCACTCTTCTTCCTCCTCGACTACAACCCCGCCTACGTCCAGGCCGCCTACCGCATCGCCGACTCGTCCACGAACGTCCTCACCCCGCTGAACCCATACGTCCCGCTCGTCCTCGCATTCATGCAAGAGTACGACCGCCGCGCGGGCTTCGGGACGCTCTTTGCGATGATGCTCCCGTACACGATAGTTTTCCTCCTCGTGTGGACCGCCTTGTTCTTCGTCTGGGCCATCCTCGGGCTTCCGGTCGGTCCCGGTGAGGGACTCTACGTGGAGAGATAAGTACGGGGAGTAGGGAGTCGGGGGTGTTCTCGACTTGCTCTTCTTCGATACTTTCGCCTTCCTGCCTGACGGACTCTCGCTGAATTCGACCGGAGCCTTCGGCAGCGGGAGTTTCGACATCTCGTCTTTTCCCTACTCACTACTCCCCGGAGCGAAGCGACCCGAGCGAAGCGAGTTTACAACCCGCTCCGACGCGCCCTATACTGAACTTTGAGGAAAGGGAGGATCCAGAAAGGGGACGGAACCGTGAGCAGAATCATCTTCACCGGAGGCGCGGTCGTGACCGCCGACGGCAGCTACGAAGCCGACGTGCTCGTCGAGGACGAGAAGGTTATCTCCGTTGGTTCGAACCTGCCGCGCGATGGAGCCGAAGAAGTGGACGCCACAGGCAAACTCGTCATGCCAGGCTTCATAGACGGACACACCCACATGGACATGCCCTTCGGCGGAACCATGACCGCCGACGACTGGGCGACCGGCACCGCGGCGGCATTGGCGGGCGGCACGACGACGATAGTGGACTTTTCGTTGCAGGACGTGGAAGGCACCCTTGCCGAAGCTATCGAGACCTGGCACGGAAAGGCCGAAGGCAAAGCCCTCATAGACTACGGCTTCCACGTAGCCATCACGAATTTGACAGAGGAGATAAAGGCCGAGATACCGGGCCTCGGCGAGCGTGGCGTCTCCTCCATAAAAATCTTCATGGCATACAAGGGAACGCCTTTGTACACCGAGGACGACGACCTCTTCGAGGCGATGCAGATAGCGAAGGAAGCCGGAGTCCTCGTCATGGTCCACGCCGAGAACGGAGACGTGATCGCCAAACTCCAGGAACAGGCCCTCGCCCGCGGCGATACCGCCCCGAAGTTCCACGCGCTCACCCGTCCCGAGGAGGTCGAGGCCGAGGCGACGAATCGGGCGATTCAGCTCGCGGAGGTCGCGCGGGCTCCCCTCCTCGTCGTCCACGTCTCGTGCGCCGCCGCGCTGGAAGAAGTACACCGCGCCCACGAGCTCGGCCAAACGGTCTACGCCGAGACGTGTCCGCAGTACTTCGTTTTCTCCATCGACGACCTCGCGAGGGACGGTTTCGAGGGCGCGAAGTATGTATGTTCACCGCCTTTGCGGGAGAAGTGGAACCGGGAGCCGTTGTGGAGGGGTTTGCAACTCGGCGACCTCCACATCTTCGGCTCGGACCATTGCTCGTTCAATTACGAGGGACAAAAAGAGCTTGGCAGGGACGACTTCACCCTCATCCCAAACGGTTGCCCCGGAGCCGAAGAACGCGCGATGACGTTGTGGACGGAAGGTGTCCTGAAAAAGAAAATTTCCGAGAACCGGTTCGTGGCGCTGCTTTCCACGAACCAGGCGAGGATCCCCGGCATGTACC
>JBOHBL010000057.1:0-33419 GCA_050698295.1 Rubrobacteraceae bacterium
ACCGAAATGGAAACCGATCCTCGGATCACAACAAGAAAAACAAGGGTTCGCGGCGGGAGCGCCGCGGGCCACGCCTCCGGAATGGAGACCGTGAGGCGAGTCAGCCCGGGAAGGCTCGAAGACATAGTACAACAACTTCCAGGTATGTCACGTTCGGGACGATTCGTCGCCAGACAGCGAGACGCGGGATTTTGGTGTAAGTTTCGAGGAGTGGCCGAGGATGGAGGAAGGAAATCCATGAAACGTGTCGAGTTCTATTTTGATCTGGTGAGTCCGTATTCGTATCTGGCGCAGACCCGGATGGACCGCATCCGCGACGAGACCGGCGCGGAGTTCGTCCTGCGGCCGATGCTCCTCGGGGGAGTGCACAAACTCTCCGGGAACCATGCTCCTATAGAAACTCCGTTGAAGGGGAGCTACCAGTTAAAGGACATACACCGCTGGGCCGAGAGATACGGCGCCCCGATGAGCTTTCCCGACCCGTTCCCCTTCAGGACCGTCACGACCATGCGCGCCGCCGTCTTCCTCGATGAGCAGGGTGAGCTGGAGGACTTCGCCCGCGAGGCGTTCAAGCTCTACTGGGAGGAAGGCGGAGCCCCCGACGGCCTCCGAGCCGACGAGACGGGACCCGTCTCCGAGGTCGCGCGCCGCATCGGGAGGGAGCCGAAGGAAATTCTGGAAGCCGCTTCCGAGCCGGGCATGAAACAAAAGCTCAAAGAACTGACCGAACACGCTGTCGAGCGTGGGGTGTTCGGGGCGCCGGCTTTCTTCGTCGGGGACGAGATGTTCTGGGGCAACGACAGGCTGCATTTCGTGGAGGCG
This sequence comes from Rubrobacteraceae bacterium, assembly GCA_050698295.1. GTDB lineage: Bacteria > Actinomycetota > Rubrobacteria > Rubrobacterales > Rubrobacteraceae > JACCWD01. Next base: position 823 of record JBOHBL010000057.1, read on the forward strand.
GCTTTGGAGCGGGATCCGGCGAGCTGACGCGAAGTCCGGTTGATCGTGAGACGCGCCACCGGTGCGCCTCTACAGCGAGGTCATAAGGAATCCGGGTGATCGCTCCCCCACCACGACGCTTTTCCGGGGGCGTTGGCATCCTGGGGGCGTGGGCATCCCGCCCGCGATGCACGCCTGTCCGCTCATGCGGGAAGGATGCCCGCACCCCCAGAGAGGAAAGCCGTCTTCTCTCGGCGCGGAGCTCTTCATCCGGATTCGGTGTCAGAGCTTCCCCTTCCCAAATCGTCTCAGCCAGGCGAAGGCGGCGAGGCTCATGGCGGTGCGTTCTTTGGGAAGAGCGAGGTCGGAGGCGAGGATCTCCTGCGCCCGACGCATCCGGTAGCGCACGGTGTTCGGGTGGACGAATAGCTTTTCGGAGGCTTCCTCGGGCGAGCCGAGGGCGAGGGTCAGGCAGAACGTATGGGTGAGTTCGGATCCCTTGTCGCGGTCGTGTTCGAGGAGCGGCTCCAGCGTCTTCTCCGCGAAGGCGGCCAGTTCTTCGGAGGTCTTCGGGCTTTCGAGCAGGGAGTCGAGTCCCCGCCCGTCTACCTCGGAGATGTAGCGTCCATCTTCCTCCCGCCGGAGCCGCTCGACGGTCCCGGCGGCCTGGAGCAGCGCGTCTTTGAGCGCGTCCGGCGACTCGTAGGCCGCGCCGTGCGCCAGCCACAGAGGGGAAGGCCCGAGGTGCTTGAGCAGTTCGTCGCGGACGGTCGAGGGAGCGTTTCGGGACGGCTCTCGAAGCAGAACCACCCCCACGCCGTCGTCGAGGACGATGAGCGGGCCGCCGAGCTGGTCGAGGACCACGTCGTCGGCGAGCATGCGGAGTCGGGTTTGCTCGCGCGCGGTCTCCGGCTCCCAGGCGAAGGCCCACACCTCGCCCTTCTCCACGGGGAGGCCGAGGCGGTATCCTTCCCGGCGCGAGCCGCGGTTCGCCCTTCCCTCCGCGACGCTCTGGATCCAGTGCGACCGCCTCCGGTTGAGGCGGTCGTGAGCCTGCTCGACGCGGTCGATCACGACGTTGAACGCGGCGAGGGCGTCCTCGATCAGATCCGGCCAGCCTTCGAGCGGGAGACTCGCCGAAGGCCGCAGATGGAGGCGCCCGCGAGCGGACGGCCCGTTGAGGGGGAAGGTCCGAACGTCGTCCTGCGCGTGGATCCGGAGCCTTTCGAGCCTGTCGAGGTTGGCGGGGACGTAGGGGTGTCCCGCGCCGTCCGTCAGGATGGCCGCTCCCCCAAGAAGCTGTTCCATCCACGCCTCCAGCTCCCGGACCCGGTCGCATTCCAGGAGCAGCCGGCGCAACTCGTTCTTCTTCATCTTCAAATAGTCGAGGCCCGAGGTGAAGAGGCGGCGGGGAGCCGTCCACGCCCCGCTCACCGGTTCGATGTCGCTCTTCACCCGCAGAAGCAAGGCGCGGTCGGCGTCGGAGAAGGGCGCGACCGTCCGCCTCACTGCGTAAAGGACTCCGCCGGATCCCTCTCCGCCGCCCCGGACGGGGACCGCCAGAACCGAGCGCACCTCCTCGTCGTCGGTGGCGTCGCTGACCCCCGGATATCGGTACTGGCAGTTGCGGTAGTCGGGGATGTCGAAGGCTTCGCCCCTCGCGAACACCCTTCCGCCGACGCCCTCCCCGAGCGGAAGCTCGAACCCGAACCCGGAGTTCTTCGCCCCGACGTTCCACTCCACGTCCACGACGCCCTCATGAACCCCGCCCCAATACGTGAAGTCCGCGCCGCTCACGTCGCGAGCGAGAGCGAGCATCTCCGGAAGCCCGTCCTCGTCGCGCGCCCGAAGGGAGAGCGCGAGATCCCGGTCCAAAACGCCCTCGCCGCCGAAGTGGACCCTCTCCATGCACTCGACCTCGATGAGCGTCTCCATCTCCCGCCGCACGCGCTCCATGCTTTCTCCATCCGGCGTCCCGCGCGGCCACACGATCCACAACCCGGACATCGAAGGGGAGCCGGGATGGAGCGCGAAGAGCATGGGATTTGTCCCCGGCAGGAAGGGCGGCGTCTCGGAGAGGGCCGCCGCCGTTGTCTCCGGCGAATCATCGAGGCGCTCTCTCAGCCAGCGAGTCATCTCTCTGTTTCTCTCGCCGACGTAATCCACGCGCCGGAGTGTGTCCCCGCCCGGACGCAGCAAAGCCGTCCCCGCCGCCGGAACGCCGCGAACCGCCGCCTCGAGGGCGAGTCGGATGGAGGCCGGACGCTGCGAGCGAGACAGCCCGGCCTCCCTCAAATACCCCACGCTCTCCGAGAGCGCGACATGCGACAAGGTGTTCTCGTAGTGTCCGATCATTTGTTCCCCATTACAAGTTCCCCACTGCAAATTTGTTCAGGCTCACATAGTAACCCGAGTTGCCCGCAACCTACAATAGCGGGGCAAGGGAAAGATCCAAAGGGAGACAAGCATGGAAGTCGAAGGGGAAGCCCGCAGGTCAAAGTCGCCGAAGGTCTTTTTGGCGGCCTTGCTATGTCTGGCGGTCTTCGCGCCGCTGTTCATGTACGTGGGATCGGTGGACGCCGACGACGGGGAGGCGGAACTCGGGCGGGACTCGGGCGGCAATTCGGGCAAGTGTCCGAAAAAGGAGGGGGCCGTGACGGTTCCGGGGGCCGACTTCCAGGATGCCGACTGCCTGCGGGATCTCACCACGGCCGGCACGCAGGAGACCGGGCACACTGACAGGAAGGACTGGGACGGATTGCACGCCGAGGGAACCGAGAATCCCAGCGGCGTGCCGGGCCTCCATGTAGACGGGTGCTTCCCCGACGACTCGACGACGAACACGACCAGCGCCAACATCGACACGAACAACACCTGCGAGCATGATTCGCAGTTCGTGATCCGTTTCCCCAACGACTGGAACGGGAAGCTGGTTATAACCGGCGCTCCGGGGGTGCGCGAGCAGTACGCAAACGACTTCATCATCAGCGACTACGTTTTGGACAAGGGCTACGCCTTCGCCTCGACGGACAAGGGCAACACCGGGGTCAACTTCTACGACGACGGCTCCGAGCCGGGCGGCTCCATCGCCGAGTGGCACGAGCGCGTCGAGCAGCTCACGAGGGCCACCAAGAAGGCAGCCAAAGACAACTACGGCAAGAGGCCGGAGCGCACGTACATCACCGGCATCTCAAACGGCGGATACCTGACGCGCTATGCTCTGGAGAACACCCCCGAACTCTACGACGGCGGGGTGGACTGGGAGGGGACGCTCTTCCTGGAGGAGGGGCCGAACCTGCTCACCTTCCTGCCGCCCACGCTTCGAAACTACCCCGAGTGCAAGACCGACCGTGAGAGCGGCCAGAGTCTCGAAGAGAGCGAAGCCTGCCAGAACATCGTGGAAGCCGGCTTCGCGCCCGAGTCCGAGTTCCTCTGGGACGAGCACTACACCATCTACTGGGACCTCACGCAGCGCATCTACCGCGAAGAGTTCGACCCCGAGTACGACGGCGCGCTGAAAGCCGGAATACCTTTCTGCCAGCCGGGGACCCCCAACTGCGACGCCGACTACGACTACGATGAGAGACCTCAAGAGGTCAGGGACGCCATGGGGAGCGTCTCGAACACCGGCGACATCGGGAAGCCCATGATCACGCTTCATGGAACGCTCGACACCCTGCTGCCCATCGAGCCCGACTCCGACGTGTACAGGAAGCTCGTCAAAGAGGAAGGCAACAAAAAGCGTCACCGCTACTACGTCATAGACGAGGGCAACCACGTCGATTCCTTCTACGAAGGCAACGAGGACAGGCTGCGACCGATGCTCCCCTGCCACAGGACCGCTTTCGACGATCTCGTGGCCTGGGTCGAGAGGGGCAAGAAGCCGCCGAAGAACCAGTTCGTGAACAAGCCAAAGGGCGGGGACGTGGTCAATAGCTGCGAGATCGGCAAGGAGGAGTAAGGGACGGGGGGTGGTGGGAAAGGGAAAAGCGGGCGGGGTTGATCGGGCGGCGCACTAAACAGCGCGTCCCGCGTCTTTCGCGGGGATGGAGAGGAACGTATGAAAGGAATGCATAGATGGAGAGGTTAGGCGGAGAGAACCAGGGGGAGCGCACCTCGGTCGGCCAGGTGGCGCTGGCGAGCTTCATAGGCACGACGGTCGAATGGTACGACTACTTCCTGTACGGGACGGCGGCGGCGGTCGTGTTCGCGCCTTTGTTCTTCCCGGACTCCGACCCGCTGGTGGGGACGCTCCTCGCGTTCGCCACGTTCGGCGTCGGGTTCGCCGCGAGGCCCATCGGCGGCGTGGTCTTCGGGCATTTCGGCGACAAGATCGGGCGCAAAGCGATGCTCGTGACCACGCTGCTTTTGATGGGCGTGGCGACTTTTTGCATCGGGCTTTTGCCGACTTACGGGCAGATAGGGATACTCGCCCCCGCATTGCTCGTGTTCTTGAGATTGATACAAGGCTTCTCGCTCGGCGGGGAGTGGGGCGGGGCCGTCCTCATGGCGACGGAGTATTCGCCGCAGAACCGGAGGGGTTTTTACGGAAGCTGGCCGCAGATGGGGGCGTTCTCGGGGCTTCTCATCGGGACCGCGGTCTTCGCGGCCTTCTCGCAGCTTCCCGAGGAGGCGTTCCTCGCGTGGGGATGGCGCATACCGTTCCTGCTTTCGATCATCCTCGTTGGCGTCGGGCTTTTCGTGCGTTTGAAGATAGCCGAGTCGCCCGCCTTCGAGCAAGTCAAGGAGAGCGGCACCGAGGCCCGGATGCCGATCGTGGACGTTTTCCGCGAGCATCCGAAGAGCGTGTTCCTCGCGATGGGGGCGCGGATGGCCGAGAACGGCGTTTTCTACATCCTCGCGGTCTTCAGCATTTCGTACGTCACCACGACGGTCGGTTTGAGCAATGGCGTGGCTTTGACGGCGGTCATGATCGGGGCGGCGGTCGGCTTCTTCGTCATCGCGGGCTTCGGCGCGCTCTCGGACGTGGTGGGGCGGCGTCCGGTGTATATGGGCGGGGCGGCGTTTTCGGCGCTGTTCGCCTTCCCGTTTTTCTGGCTGCTCGACACGGGATCCACGTTCCTCGTGTGCGTCGGCGTCCTCGTGGGGATCATCGGCCACGCGGCGATGTACGGCCCGCAGGCGGCGTTCTTCTCGGAGCTTTTCGGGACGCGAGTTCGGTACTCCGGCGCCTCGACCGGCTACCAGCTCGCATCGGTTCTCGCCGGAGGTCTTTCGCCGTTCATCGCGACGGCGCTTTTGGCTTGGGCCGGGAGCTATTGGCCGGTCGCGCTGTACATGATCGGGCTTTGCATCATAACCTTGATCGCGGTATATCTCGCCACCGAGACGTACCGGAGCGAGACCGAAGAGCGGCCGAAAGAAACGGCGCCCGCCCGCGAGAGCAGCGCGGTGACCGAGTAAAAGGTCGCTGTCGCTCCCGGAGGAGTGGAGGAGTGGAGGAGTCGTATTCGCCCTTTCCAACTCCTCCATCCCGCTATTCCTCCACTCCTCCGGCGGCGTAGCCGCCCAATCCGGCATATTTGTGGCAAGATATTGGAGAACGAGGGACAGGAGGAGATCATGGCGGGCAACGTGAACGCGGGCGGGGATGTGAGGGAGGAGTCGATCCGGAAGGTCGCTCTGGCGAGCTTTATCGGGACGGCCATCGAGTGGTACGACTACTTCCTCTACGGGACGGCGGCGGCGCTGGTGTTCGGCGCTCTGTTCTTCCCGGACTTTTCGCCGCTGGCGGGGACGCTGGCTTCGTTCGCCACGTTCGCGGTCGGCTTCTTCGCGAGGCCGGTGGGTGGAATCGTCTTCGGCCACTTCGGAGACAAGATCGGGCGCAAGACCATGCTGGTCATGACGCTCATGATCATGGGCGTCGCCACGTTCTTCATCGGGCTCCTGCCCACCTACGAGACCATCGGGATCTGGGCTCCGATCCTGCTCGTCCTCTTGCGCGTGTTCCAGGGCTTCGGCGTCGGCGGCGAGTGGGGAGGCGCGATCCTGATGGCCGTCGAACACTCTCCGAGAGGAAAGCGCGGCTTCTACGGGAGCTGGCCGCAGATGGGCGTTCCGGCGGGCCTCTTGCTCGGCACGGGAGCCTTGTACGCGTTCTCCCTGCTGCCGGAGGAAGCGTTTCTGGCCTGGGGCTGGCGGGTTCCGTTCCTCCTGTCCATCATCCTCGTCGGCGTGGGGCTCTACATCCGGCTCGCGATAGACGAGTCGCCTGCGTTCCGGCAGGTGCAGCAGAGCAACACCACGGCGCAGATGCCCATCCTGGACGTACTCAGGACGTATCCGAAGGCCGTCTTCATAGCGATGGGTCTGCGCGTCGCCGAGAACGGCTCGTTCTACGTCTTCTCCGTCTTCGTGCTCACCTACGTCACCCAGCAGTTAGGGCTTCCGAACAGCCTGGCATTGGCCGGCGTCATGATCGCCTCGGCGCTGGAGTTCTTCGCCATCCCGTTCTTCGGGGCGCTCACCGACAGGGTCGGGCGCAAGCCGGTGTACATGTTCGGGGCCGTGTTCTCGCTTCTGTTCGCCTTCCCGTTCTTCTGGCTGCTGAACACCGAGGTGACCGTCCTGATCTGGCTCGCCATCGTCCTCGCGCTCGTGGTCGGACACGCGGCGATGTACGGGACGCAGGGCGCGTTTTTCTCCGAACTCTTCGGAACGCGGGTCCGTTACTCGGGCGCTTCTCTCGGCTACCAGCTCGCCTCCGTCTTCGCGGGCGGCCTCTCGCCGTTCATCGCGGTGGCGCTTCTGGCGTGGGCGGGCAGCTTCTGGCCGGTCGCCGTTTACCTGGGCTTCATGGCGCTCATAACCATCGTCTCGGTCTACGCCGCCACCGAGACTTTTCAGGATGAGATCTCCGAGGACAGGCCCGAGGAACAGCGACTCATCCGCGAAGCCCAGCCCCGGACACAGTAAAATGACTTCACTGCGGGAGGCGGTCAAAGTCGCCTCCCGTTTTTATCGGGAAGGAGACATATGAGCGAGACTTCGATCATGGCGCAAACGGTGGACGTGGACTTGAGCGGCAAGACGGCGCTCGTCACCGGAGCCGCGAGCGGCATCGGTAAAGCCTGCGCGAAGAGACTCGCCGCAGCCGGAGCGTCCGTGACGGTCCTCGACCTGAACGGAGAGGCGGCGAGGGAAGTCGCGAAGGAGCTGGAGGGTCGCTCGGTCCAGGCCGACCTCTCCGACTACGACGCCCTCGACTCCCTCGAAATTTCCGCCGACATCGTGGTCAATAATGCGGGTTTGCAGCACGTCTCTCCAGTCGAGGACTTCCCGCCGGAGAAGTTCTCCACGATTCTGCGGGTGATGCTCGAAGCTCCGTTCCGGATAGTTCGGCTGGCCCTGCCCGGCATGTACGAGAAGGGGTGGGGGAGGGTGATAAACATCTCCTCGGCGCACGGGCTCGCGGCGTCTCCGTACAAGTCCGCCTATGTCTCGGCCAAGCACGGACTTGAAGGGCTCTCGAAGGTCGTCGCCCTCGAAGGCGGGGACAAAGGCATTACGAGCAACTGTATTTGTCCGGCGTATGTGAGGACGCCTCTGGTTGAGGGGCAGATAGAGGATCAGGCGAAGACGCACGGCATCTCCGAGGACGAGGTGATAGAGAAGATCATGCTGACTCTGCCCTCGATCAAACGCCTCGTCGAGCCGGAAGAGGTCGCGGAGATGGCCGCCTTCCTCTGCACACCTCCCGCTTCGTTCATAAACGGGGCCTCTATTACAATGGACGGCGGTTGGACGGCTCGGTAAGGAGGAATAATGACCGAAACGGCGGAAGGCAAACCGCTCTGGGAGCCTTCGGAAGAGCTCAAGTCGAACTCCCGCATGACGCGCTACATGGAGTGGCTGGAGCAGAATAAAGCTCTCTCCTTCGATGACTACGCGGACCTGTGGGAATGGTCCGTGACGGACCTGGAAGGTTTCTGGGCCTCCGTCTGGGAGCACTGCGGCGTGAAGGCGTCGAAGCCGTACGAAAAAGTCCTCGGCGAACGCGAGATGCCCGGCACGCAGTGGTTTCCCGGAGCGGAGTTGAATTACGCCGAGAACATCCTTTCTCACGCCGGCGAGAGGCCGGACGAGACGGCGATAGTCGGTTTCTCCGAGGCTCGTTCGGGGCTTTCGGAGACGAGTTGGGGCGAGCTTCACGGCCGGGTGGCGGCGATGGCGGCGGCTCTGAAAGGGCTCGGCGTCGGGCGCGGGGACCGGGTCGTGGCGTACTTGCCGAACATCCCCGAGGCGATGGTCGCGTTTCTGGCGACGGCTTCGCTTGGGGCGATATGGTCGGCGTGTTCGCCGGACTTCGGGGCCGGGAGCGTCATGGACCGCCTGAAGCAGATCGAACCGAAGGTCCTCCTCGCCGTGGATGGCTACCGCTACGGCGGAAAAGGCTTCGACCGGACGCAGGTGGTGTCGAAGCTTCAAAAAGAGATCCCAACCCTGCAGAAAACCGTCCTCCTGCCGTACCTGAACGAAAGCCCGGACGCGAGCTCTCTGGAAAACGTCGTATTCTGGGACGAATTCGTCGAGTCGCACGGAGGCGCGGAGCTGTCCTTTGAGCAGGTGCCGTTCGACCATCCGCTTTGGGTCCTCTATTCGTCCGGGACTACGGGGCTTCCCAAAGCGATAGTCCAGGGACACGGGGGCATCCTCGTCGAGCACCTCAAAAAGATGTTCCTGCACGTGGACATAGGTCCCGGCGACAGGATGTTCTGGTTCACGACGACGGGTTGGATGATGTGGAACTTCGTCGTGGGCAGCCTGCTCTCCGGCTCGACCGCCCTCGTCTACGACGGCAACCCCGGATACCCGGACATGAACGCCCTCTGGTCCTTCGCCGAAGAAACCAAAATGACCGTCTTCGGCACCAGCGCGAGCTACCTGACCGCTTGCATGAATGCCGGCATCGAGCCGGGAAAGGATTTCGACCTTTCGAGTCTCGTGTCCATTGGCTCGACGGGCTCGCCGCTGCCTCCCGAGGGTTTCGATTGGGTCTACGAGCACGTCAAAGGCGACCTCTGGCTCTTCTCGACGAGCGGCGGCACCGACGTATGCACCGCCTTCGTCGGCGGAGTCCCGCTCCGTCCGGTTCGAAGCGGAGAGCTCCAGGGACGCTCCCTCGCGGTCAAAGTCGAAGCGTACGACGAGGAAGGGAAGCCGCGCATCGGAGAAGTCGGGGAACTCGTCATCACCGAGCCGATGCCCTCGATGCCGATTTACCTCTGGAACGACCCCGGCGGCGAGAAGTATCTCGACAGCTACTTCGACAAATACCCGGGGGTGTGGCGGCACGGGGATTGGATCCTGATTAAAGAAAACGGCGCTTGCGTCATCTACGGACGTTCCGACTCCACCATAAACCGCGGCGGCGTCAGGATGGGCACAAGCGAAATATACTCCGCCGTCGAGTCCGTCGAGGAGGTGGCGGATAGTCTGGTTGTGGACGTGCATAAACCGGACGGCTCCGCTTTCATGCCGCTCTTCGTCGTTCTCAAGGAAGGAGAAGAACTCGACGACGACTTGAAAAAGAGCATCAAGTCTTCCATCCGGGAGCGCACCTCGCCGCGCCACGTGCCGGACGAGATATTGCAGGTCGAAGAAGTCCCGCGGACCCTCAACGGCAAAAAGCTGGAGGTGCCGGTAAAGAAGATCCTATCCGGAACTCCGCCCGAAAAGGCCGCGAGCAAGGACTCCCTCTCCAACCCCGAGGTCCTCGACCACTACGTGGAGCTTGCTAAGAAGATGTAGTCGCGTGGAGGTTTGCCCGCCCCGATAATCGGGTAGTCTTCGGCGAATAAGCTCTTGTAGCAGAGAGCCCTTATTCGGACTCAGGAGGAACGAAATGGCCGGCGCAAGCGCACAGCCCCAGGTAGGAGAGAGGTCTATCATGAAGATAGCCCTGACGAGCCTCGCGGGGTCGAGCATCGAGTGGTACGACTTTTTCATCTTCGGGACGGCGGCGGCGCTGTTCTTCCCGGAGTTGTTCTTTCCGGATGCCGCTCCCTTTGTCGGGACGCTGCTCGCTTTCGCCACGTTCGGGGTGGCTTTTCTCGCTCGTCCCCTCGGCGGGGTGTTGTGGGGTCACTTCGGGGACAGGATCGGTCGCAAAAAGGCGCTGGTCGCCGCGTTGATGTCCATGGGCGTAGCCACGACGCTCATAGGGCTTTTGCCGACCTACGCAGTCATCGGGGTCGCCGCGCCGATCACACTCGTGATCCTGCGCTTTATACAGGGGCTGGCCGTCGGGGGGCAATGGGGCGGGGCGGTCCTCATAGCGACGGAGAGCGCCCCCAGAGAGAAAAGGGGTTTCTACGGGAGCTTCGCCCAGGTGGGGGTCCCCGTGGGCGTCATCCTCTCGAACGTGGCCTTCCTCATAGTATTCGCGGCGATGGGCCCCGAGGCGCAGGCGGCGTGGGGCTGGCGGGTTCCGTTTTTGTTGAGCTTCCTCCTCATCGGCGTGGGCCTCTACGTCCAGCTTCGTCTGGAGGAGACGCCCGCGTTCCAGCATCTTCAGGAGCGGGCCGAAGCGTCGAGCGAGTCCGAAGAGTCCCGGCAACAATCGAGCGGCTCGCCGATCATCGAGGCTTTCCGCCGCTTTCCGAAGGAGATCTTCCTGGCGGCGGGAGCGTTCGTCGTCGTCAACGCGACATTCTACATATTCATCGTCTATATCCTCTCCTACGGGGAAACCGTCCTGGGGCTTTCGCAGGGCGTGATGCTGACCGGAGTTTTGCTCTCTTCCATCATCCAGATACCGGCCCTCATGGGCTTCTCCGCGCTCTCCGACCGCGTGGGCCGGCGGATAGTGTATTTGAGCGGCGCGGGGCTGCTTGGGTTGTGGGCATTTCCGTTCTTCTGGCTCGTGAACACCGAATCCTCCATTCTCATCTGGCTCGCGCTGATAGTCGGACAGACTTTCCTGAGCATGATGTACGGTCCCCAGGCGGCCCTCCTCTCGGAGATGTTTTCCACCGAACTCCGCTACAGCGGGGCTTCGCTCGGCTACCAGCTCGGAGCGGTCTTCGGCGGCGCTCTCGCCCCGATCATCTGCGCCTCGCTGCTGGAGGCGACGGGCTCTTCGCTCGCCATCTCCGCGTACATGCTCCTCATCGCCATAATCTCCTTTGTCTGCGTCATCTTCATCACCGAGACTTATCAGACCGACGTGGACGAAGCGGAAGCGCAAAAACGCGCAACCGCCACGGCGAGGCAGGACCCGGCGACCGGTTAGGGCACAGACCAAAAAACCCTCCCCGCCAAAGCGAGGAGGGTGGTGTTTCTATTTGCGTGATCTCTAGCGGAGAATGCGTCGAGCGACGAGGCCGCCCGCGACCATCAGCCGTGCTTGACGGCTCGAAGCTGGTATGCTCCTCGTTCGGATGCGGTCTTTGGGTCACATGAGGTCCAGGTACATAGGGTTTTCGCGCGGGGAGTGGAGAGGACTCCGGGCGGCGACCCCGCTCGTGCTGGACGAGGACGACCTCGCCGACCTGCGCGGGATCAACGAGAAGGTCTCTCTCGATGAGGTGGCCGACATCTACCTGCCGCTCTCGCGCCTGTTGAACCTCTACGTCGCGGCGACGCAGGGTTTGTACAAGGTCACCGACACTTTCCTGGGCAGTCCGGCGTCGAAGGTGCCGTACATCATCGGGGTTGGCGGCAGCGTCGCGGTCGGCAAGAGCACGACGGCCAGAATTTTGCAGGCCCTCCTCTCGCGCTGGCCCGACCATCCCAGGGTGGACCTCGTCACCACCGACGGCTTTCTGCACCCGAACCGGGTGCTCGAGGAGCGCGGCCTCCTGACCCGGAAAGGCTTCCCCGAGAGCTACGACCAGAGAAGCCTCGTCCGCTTCCTCGCCGACGTGAAATCCGGCGAGCCCGAGGTCGCCGCCCCCGTCTACTCGCACCTCGTCTACGACATCGTGCCCGACGAATTCAGGTACGTCAGAAGGCCTGACATAGTCATACTCGAAGGCTTGAACGTGCTTCAGACCGCGGACGAGAGGAGCGCCCGCACCTTCGTCTCGGACTTCTTCGATTTCTCGATCTACGTGGACGCCGACGAGGAGGATGTGGAGCGATGGTACGTGGACCGCTTCCTGACCTTCAGAAACACCATCTTCAAGGACGAGAACTCGTACTTCAAACGCTACGCGGACCTCACCAACGAACAAGCCGTCGCCGAGGCGCGGAGGATATGGGCGGAGATCAACGGCCCCAACCTCAGGAAAAACATCGAACCCACCCGCGAAAGGGCGCAACTCATCCTCAGGAAGTGTCCGGATCACTCCGTGAGCAACGTGAGGTTGAGGAAGATTTAAAGGCAGCGAGTGGCGAGTAGTGAATAGTGAATAGCGTTTTTTATCTGCTCGCCACTCACCGGTTTTTCTCGAACTTGCCCGACAGCACGGTCGCGGCCTGGATGACCGGGCTCAGGGTCGGGCCGAAGGGCGGGGCGTAGGCGAGGTCTATGTTGACGAGGCTCGAAACCGTCAGTTCGCCCCAGACGGCGGTCGCCGATACGTCGATCAGCTTGTCCGCGCCCGCGCCGACGGCTTCGGCGCCGAGGACGCGGCCCGAGTTTTTGTCCGCTATGAGCTTGAAGAACACGTCCGCCGAGCCGGGGAAGTAGCCGGCTCGATTCGTCGCCTCGACTCCGGCGCAAAGCGTCTCGAAGCCGGCTTCTTCGGCCTCGCTCTCCGAGAGGCCGGTCTTGCCGACGCCGAGGTCGAAGACTTTGAAGATGCCGGTGCCGAGCACACCGGGAAATTTTAGGGCATCATCTCCTTTCGCCGCGTTCGTTCCGGCGACGCGGCCCATCTGGTTGGCCGTGTCGCCGAGCGGGACCCACGCCGGCTCGCCCGAGACCAGATTCGTCGTCTCGGCGCAGTCGCCCGCGGCCCACACGTCGGGGAGGTTTGTCTTCAGGTGTTCGTCGGTTTGGACCGCGCCGGTCGGGCCGAGCTTTATTCCAGCTCTTTTCGCCAGCTCCACTTCGGGCCTCACCCCGATGCCGACCACGACGAGGTCCGCTTCGATTCTCTCTTCGCCGAATTCGACGACGTGGACGCATCCGTCGTCTCCGCCCTCGCAGGCCATCTCCTCCACGGCGTCTCCGGCGAAGACCCTCACTCCCTTCTCTTCGAGGTGCTCGTCCGTGATCCGGGCGACCTCGGGACCATAAGTCGGAACGAGCCTCTCTCCGGCTTCGATCAGAGCGACCTCCATACCCCGCTTCGTCAGGCTCTCGGCCATCTCCAGCCCGATGTAGCCTCCCCCGACGACGACGGCCCTCCTCGGAGACCGCTTTTGGATGTGCCTTTGGATTTCGTCCGCGTCGGTCAGGAAACGGAGCGTGAACACGCCGTCGAGGTCGGAGCCGGAGATGGGAGGCAGAATCGCCTTCGCCCCGGTCGCGATGATGAGCCTGTCGTATGAATCCTCGAAAGCCGAGTCGGAGTCGAGGTTCCGAACGAGAAGCTTCTTTTTCTCCGCGTCCAACCCCTCGACGCGGTGGCGGACTTTGACTTCGATGCCTTTCTCCTCGAACTCCTCGGGCGTTCGGGCGACGAGGCGTTCCCGCTCTTCGACGATGCCGGAGAGTAAGTATGGCATGCCGCACTCGCTGATGGAGACATCCGGTTCGGCCTGGTAGATCACGACCTCCGCCTCCGGGGCGACCCTCTTCGCCCGCGAAGCCGCCTTCGTTCCCGCCGCCACGCCGCCAACCACGACCAGCCTCATGGAAAGCTCCCCTCTCATAGCGGGTCGCGAAACCTTCCGCAACTCGCGCCGTTAGCGTAGAGACGTAGCATGCTACGTCTCTACGAGTTTTCTGTCCTTGCCCGTAGTGTACCGGCCATCGGGGATTTGGCCCGCGGCAAAGCCGACAGCGGACTGAAGCGGTTCTCAGAAAGGCTCTGCGCCCTCCTGAAAACCGCGCCATTGGCTTTTTGTTTTTTTGCTAATGGCTAACCGCTAACTGCTAACAGCGCGATTTGCGGAGCAAATCGCTTTACGACTCCCCTTTGACGCTTTTGTCCGTCGAATTCGGCACGAAATACACGAGCAGAGCCGTGAGCAGTCCCGTCGCCGCCACGGAAAACTCCGTCTCGCTCAGCGTCCCGGTTTGAACCCAAAGCATGAAGGCGCTCACGAGCGGCACGGCGGCGGCCACGATGGCCTTCGCGGCTTTGCTGAGTTTCGGGGCTTTTATCGGCTCCTCTTCTTTCGGAGCCTCCGGCTCTTCGACGGGAGCTTCGGGTACTGCTGAGGGAGGGGCTTCGAGAACAGGTTTTTCGGGAGCAGGGGCTTCGAGAGTAGAGTCCTCGGGAGCAGGGGCTTCGGGAGGAGGGGCCTGGAGTGCGGGATCTTTGGGAGGAACCTCTTCGCGCGGAGGGGCTTCGGGGATTTCGGGCTTGTCGGGCTCTTCCGCCGGCGGCTCGGGAAGAAGAACGGGCTCCGGGGGTCGGGCTCCCGCGGACTCCAGCCTGTTGCGCCACGCCTGGTGCTTTTGAGCGAACTGGGCGGAGTACGTGCGCAGTACGCTCCGGCGGTTCGACTCCCCGGCGTTGTATGCTCCTATGGCTTCGAGGTAGGGATATTTGCCGTAGTATCCGGCGAGGAGTTCGAAACCCACGGCGCACTGGTGTTTCGGCAGGTGCGCGCCTCCCCGTCTCTCCGCGTCGTAGATGAAGTCGCGCCACGTGAGCTGGGTCAGACCGACCCCGTTCGAGACGCCTCCGGCCCGGACGTGGGCGACGAGTTGTCTGACCCTCTGGCCGGTCACGGGGAGGTGGGCGAAGGGGATGTGATCGGCGCGCCTGGTCCCCCAATCGGCGCCGAAGACATTGCGTCCCGCCGATTCCTGCTCGACTAAAGCGCACGCCGACGTGATGTGGAGGTTCGCCCGCTTCGCCTCGTCGTAGATGATGGCCCCGACCGGAGTGTACGGCGCCAGCGTCGAATGAAGCGAGGAGAAGTATGCGTCTACGACGGCGGCGACCCTCGCCCGCTCCAGGTCTCCCGGAGGTTCGGGTTTCACGGGTTCTATCGGTTCGGGTTCCACGGGTTCGGGCTCCGCCGGGTCTTCTTTCTGGGGTTTCGCGGGCTTTGGGACGAGCATCTCCACCCCGCGAGGCACGATGACCGCCCTATCCGCGCCGTCGAGGGTCATCACCCTGGCCGCATCCAGGTGCTTCTCCTCGTAGCGGCCCGCGGCGATGCGCTCCAGGTTGGGGAGCCATATCTTTGGGGGCGGCTTCACGATGGGTTCGGGCTTCTCGGGTTCGGGCTTCTCGGGTTCCGCGGGCTGATCTCCGCCGGGGTTCTTCCCGGCGCGGAAAGGCTTCACGAAGTCCTCCATGAGCGTTCCGGGGCAGGCCGAGGCGCCGACTTCGAGGTGTCCTTTGAGCGCGGTTCGGGGGAGGCCCATCGCCGCCAGGTGGTCGAGGGCGCGGGCGGTGTGGGTCCTGAGCGTCGTCGCGTCGGCGCGCTGGGAGCCGCCTATCGGGACGTGGGAGGCTATGGAGCCGAAGTTCCACGTCGTGTTGCCGCAGTGGGGAAGCACCGCGTCGGGGTTGCGGAGAAGGTAGACGACATCTCGCCAGATGAACTCGTGGTAGGCGATGCCATTGAACCGCCAGCCGGGAGAGAAACGGCCCGTCTCCTTGTGGAGTTCGGTGATGAATTTGATCCAGGCGATGATGTCGGCGTGGGCCTGCGCCCCCACCTCGGGACCGTTGTAGTGGGTGACGTTGCCGAGCGTCTTTTTCCGCGTCGCCCAACTCGAGTCCGCCGGACAGAACCTTCCGCGCAGGTCCACGACCCGGTAGACGCTTTCGGTCCTACCGTCGGCGGCCGCGGCGGCGACCTGCACCTCGTCCGTCGTGGCCTCAAACGATTCCTCGACGTGGAACGCCCCCGCCTCCTCTTCGAAGAGCACGGCCTCGTTCTCCGTGGGCCACGTGGCGTCCAGCAAGGTTTTCTCGATCATCTCAGCGTCCTTTCAACAGCGGGAAGAGCTTTACCGAACCATTTGGTTCCGGCGGCTCGGGTTTTTGGGGTTCGGGTTTCGGGGGTTTGGAGGGGATGAGGAGCTTTCCCTTCGATTTTTGGGCGTCCGCGATGCCCGCCCCGTAGTGCGTTATGGCCGAGCCGTTCTTCCTCGCCCCGGAGAGAAGCCCCGCGAGCAGAGCGTCGCCCCTCTTGCCCGTCTCGGCCAAGAGGCCCGCGGCCGTCCACGCCACGTTCGGGGTGGCCTGCGAGGTCCCGGACATCCGGATTAAGGTGGCCCGCGCCGAATACGAAAGCACCGATACCCCCGAATGCGCGATGTCCACGTGCGCCCCGTGGCACGAAAACGAGGCCCGGCGGTCTGAGGCTCTGTCGAAGGCCCCGACCGCGATGGCCGAGCGGCATCCGCCGGGGAACCTCTTCGGGTTGCCCTTCTGGGCCTCGTTTCCGCTCGCGCAGAAGACGAGGACGCCTTTGTCCCTGGCGCGTCGGATCGCCTGCTCGTAAGCGGCCTCGTTGCCGGGACCCGAAAGCGACATGCTGATGATGTCGGCGCCGGAGTCCACGGCCCAATGGATGGCGGCTATCACACCCGACGTTCCGCCGGAGCCGTTGTTCGCAAGCACCGCGCCGTGCAAGAGTTTGGCCTTGTCCGGGAGCGCGGTGCAGGCGCAGTGCGAGCCGTGATCGTTATTCCCTCCGAGAGCCGAGCCCCCAACCCACGACTTATGCCCGACGATGTAGTTTCGGAGCATCCGGGCGGTGGCGGCCCCCAGCGCGGTGTCCAGCACGGCGACTTTGACGCCCGCGCCTTGCTTTCCAGCGGAGCTTCTCAGCCACGTCGAGCGGCCATAGTTCGTGTCCTCCGTGGGCGGGATGGCCGGGAAGTTCGCGACGCTCGCCACCTCGTCCATCAGCTCCGTGCCGCGCTCGACCCAGCCCTCCGCGACCGCCTCGGTCTCCTCCTCGATCTCGATGAGGTTGCTCGATCTCGCGTAGGCTTGCGCTCCCTCGTCGGTGAGGTCCACGCTTAGCTGGCGCATCTCCCCGATCTCGGCGTGGTGCATCTCGCGGGGATTTCGCTGGTAAGCGCGCGCCACGTCCCGCTCTTCGGGCGGAATGACCCGGCAAGAATAGATGTACGTCTTCGTGTTTTCGGTTTCAGCCACCTCAAAGCTCCTTCTCCTCCCTCCTCTCCACTTTCCACGACCCACGAAGACCTCGATCTCCCCATACACCCTGCGCGGCATGCGCCGTCGGATTCGCCGGCGCATTTCGATGTGGCGCGACTACCTCGTACATGCTCTTTCCCGTTCGCGTTGACGCGATGCCAATGTGCTCCACTCCATACCTTTCGATGCGCCGAGGTAGCCGCTTCTCGTAATTTTGGTCGCCTTGCAACGGTATTGTCAAGTGCGGCCGACAACGCAAAGACCGCGCCCCCGATGAATTATTTCGGGGGCGCGGTCTTTTTAGCCATTAGCTTTTAGCTAATGGCTTTGCGAATCGGCTACGAAGTGGCGGCCTGGTAGCGGTTTTCGGCTTCTTCCCAGTTCACCACGTTCCACCACGCTTCGATGTACTCGGGACGGCGGTTCTGGTACTTGAGGTAGTAGGCGTGCTCCCACACGTCGAGCCCGATAACCGGGTTCTTGCCCTCCATCAGAGGAGAGTCCTGGTTGGGCGTCTTCTCTATGGAGAGAGAGCCGCTCGAATCGGCTATCAGCCACACCCAGCCGCTGCCGAACACCGAGCCCGGCGCTCCGACCGCGGCCCACTGCTCCTTGAACTCATCGAAGGAGCCGAAGTCCCGGTTTATCGCTTCGGCGAGCGAACCGGTGGGCTCTCCTCCGCCGTCGGGGGACATGATCCGCCAGAACATCGAGTGGTTTGCGTGACCTCCTCCGTTGTTGCGGACGGCGGTGCGGATGTCCTCGGGGACGGAGTCTATGTTGCGGAGGAGGTCTTCGACGTCGCCGGGGTCTGAGTCGGGGTGCTTTTCCACGGCTCCATTGAGGTTTGTCACGTAGGTGTTGTGGTGCTTGCCGTGGTGGAGGTTCATGGTCTGCTCGTCGATGGTCGGTTCGAGAGCGCTCGGCTCGTAGGGAAGCGGCGGTAGTTCGTAGGCCACTTTTCCTTCTCCTTTCCTGACGTAATTTACTCTACCGGGAGTATCATATACCCTGAAATCCCGCGTTTCTCACTTCTCGCGCATGTCCGCCAGCGCCTCAATCGCGCAGTTGCGCCCCGGCGCGCCGAAGACCGCGCCGCCCGGCCACGTTCCGGCCCCGCACAGGTAGAGGTTTCGGATCCGGGTTTCGTAACCTTTGAAGCCTGGGGCGGGGCGACCTCCGAACATCCTCTCCGGTGTCATCTCGCCGTGGAAGATGTTGCCGCCCGTTATGCCGATCCTCGCCTCTATGTCCGGCGGTCCCAGAACTTCGATGTGTTCGATGGCGTCCGGCAAATTCGGGGCATACTCCGCGAAAGTGGCGATGATGCGGTTCCCGATCTCCTCGCGCCTCGATCCCCAACTCCCCTCCGCGAGCCGGTACGGAGCGTACTGGCAAAACAGGCTCATCGTATGTTTGCCTTTCGGCGCAAGCCCATCTTCCGTCGCGCTCTGAATGTACGCTTCCATGAATGGTTTTTCCGAGGGGCGGCCTTCTTTGCAATCCTCCCACGCCCGCTGCAAATAGTCGATGGAGGGGTTGATGACGATGGCGCCGGTGTGCTGAGGCCCGACCTCTTTCCCCGGCAGCGCGGCGAAGTCCGGCAACTCTCCGAGAGCCAGAAGCACCTTGACGACGGAGCCCTCGACGGGAGCTTTCTTCACGCCTTCGACGAGGTCGTTCGGCAAATGCCTTTCGCCTACCATGCCGAGTAAGGCGCGTTGCGGGTCGGCGTTGGAGAGGATGGCGTCCGCTGTGAAGGAGCGCCCGTCGCGGAGGGTGACGGCGCGGGCTTCGCCGTCTTCGACCTCGATCCGCTCCACCTCCGCATCCGTGACTATTTCGACCCCACGCTCCCTCGCCGCCGAAGCGATGCTTTCGGCGACCGCGCCCATCCCGCCCCGGACGTAGCCCCACGCGCCCTGATGGCCTTCGATGTTGCCGAGGATGTGGTGGAATTTTATGTAGGCCGTTCCGGGGTCGCGGGGACCCGCGCTCGTCCCGATCACACCCCCGACCGAGAGCGGGGCCTTCACTTCCTCCGACTCGAAGAACTCATCCAGTAGCTCCGCAACGCTCGCCTGAGTGAGTCGCTTCCAATCTTCATCACCCTCCGGCCCGTCGAAAGCGGCTTCGAGTTCGTCTTCGGCGGGAGCTTGTCGTTTTATCAGCGGACGCATCCGGGCGATGATGCGGTCCCACATCTCCCAGTAGGCGTCGTGGTTCTTTGCGTCCTTCTTCGAGAACTTCCGGATCTCCGCTTTCGTCTTCTCGCCGTCGAGGTGGGATATGAGGCACCGTCCATTAGGGAACGGGGTGAAATACTGCGGATCGAGGGGACGCACGTCGTAACCGTGGCGCGGGAGCTCGAGGTCCCGGATCACCTCCCCCAACAGCAGGCTGCACACGTACGAGCAGGTCGAGAGCCTGTATCCGGGCCACATTTCTTCCGTCACCGTCGCCCCGCCGATGACCTCGCGCCGCTCCAGAACGAGGACCTTCTTCCCGGCCTTCGCCAGATACGCCGCCGAAATGAGCCCGTTGTGTCCCGCTCCGACCACGATGGCGTCGTATCTTCTCATTCGCCGAAGAACTCCTTTCGCGGCAGCTTCATCAAGTGAGCCGGCGCGGATTCTCCGGGGACGTGTATCGTCTTGAAATAGCGGAACCCCGCTTTCTCGTAGGCCCGAATCGCCGCCCTGTTCTCCGGCTCCGGGTCGATCACGCAGACCTCGATGCTCTCGTCGGCGAAGACTACCTCTTCGAGAAAACGCCGGATGATCAATGCTCCGAGTCCGCGATACAGAAATTCCTCCTCCCCGATGAACAGGTCCACCCCGGCGGAGTCCTCGATGCCGATGAGCCTGTTGCACTCCTCGTCGTCGGAGACGCGGTACGTCTGGATGTAGCCGATGGGAAGTTCTCCGTGGAGGATGAGAAAAGGTTCCACCGGCTCTTTCCCTTCGATATACGCGGCGTACCTCTTTTCGACCTCCTCGTAAGGACCGACGTCGTCGTACCACCACCGGGCGACATGCGGGGTGTGCAGCCAGTGGTGCGCAAGGGGGATGTGCGCCCGCCTCATGCGCTCGAAGCCGATCTTCGACGAGTCCGGATTCCGGGCCTGATGCCGGATCTCTTCTCTACGCTTCTCCACAAGACGGTCGTGTTCCCGTTGCTCTGCGAAGGTATCTCCACGGGAGATCACACCGAGCCTGTCGAGCAACTCCATCCCTTCTTCGTCTTCGGGAGTTTCGGGGGCAAGCTCGACGAACTCGACCTCTTCGCCGTCCCGGACCCTGCGACCTCTGAGCGTCTCGCGTTTCATCACGGGCGACTCTCTTCATCAATCGCCATACGGATACCACCACTCTTTCTTCTCGACTCTCGGGTCTATGTGGACGTGCTTGGACTCCTGAAACGCTTCGAGCCCTTCGCGTCCGAGTTCGCGCCCGACGCCGCTCCCTTTCTGACCGCCGAAGGGAGCGGCGTCGTTGTCGGTGAGGGGGTCGTTGATCCAAACCGTCCCCGCCCGTATCTCCCTCATGCACCTCAGCATGTTCCCGAAGTCTTCGGTGTACACGTTCGCCCCAAGCCCGTACGGCACGGAGTTCGCATACTCGATGGCCTGGTCCAGACTGCCCACTTCGACGACAGGGACGACGGGACCGAAGGTCTCCTCGCTCATCACGCTCATGGAGGACTCCACGCCGGTGAGAATGGTCGGCTCGTAGAAATAGCCCCGCTCTCCCCACCGCTCGCCTCCGACTATGACCTTCGCGCCTCTGTCCTTCGCCTCGCCGACGTGGCGCTCGACCTTCTCGCGTCCCTTCGCGTTGATCATGGGCCCGATGTCCGTGGTTTTGTCCATCGGATCGCCGATGTTGAGCGACTCCACGTAGCTCTTCGACGCCTCGATGAAATCGTCGGCGACGTTTTCCATAACGTAAAACCGCTCGGAGGAGGTGCAGACCTGACCGGCGTTGAGACATGCCGCCCAGACCGCTCCCTGTGCCGCGACCTCGATGTCCGCCACGTCGTCGCAGATGATGAACGGGTCCTTGCCGCCGAGCTCGAGGTTCGCCCGGATGAGACGTTCGGCGGCTATGGTCCCGACCTTCCTCCCCGTATCCTGGCTGCCGGTGAAGGCGACCATGTCCACCTCTGGGTGGCGGACGAGCATCTCTCCGACATCGCCCGCGCCGTGGACGATTTGGAGCAAGCCGTCCGGCAGACCTTCGATCAGGTCGACCATCCGCCGCGTCGCGAGCGGGGTTTCTTCGGAAGGTTTCAGAAGGACCGCGTTCCCGGCGGCGAGCGCCGGGGCGACTTTCCACGCCGCCAGAAGGAGCGGGTAGTTCCACGGCACGATGCACGCTACGGTCCCGATGGGCTCTTTTATGACGAGCGCGAGTTGCTGGGTCTCGATGGGAGCGGGCAGGTAGCCGACGGAATCGCGGGCGATCTCGGCGTAGTAGTCGAAGCAGGCCGCCGTCCAGTCCACCTCGTCGCGGTTCTCGATGAACGGTTTGCCGCCCTCTTTGGTCATGATCTCCGCGAGTTCGTCGCCGCGGCCGCGGAGGTCGCGGGCGAGGTCGTGGAACAGCTCCGCTCTCTCAAGCCCGGAGACGCCGCGCCATTCACGGAAAGCTTCTTTCGCCTTTTGCGTCGCGCGGTTCAGTTCCTCGCGGCTCGTGACGGGGACTTCGGCGAAAGCCTCGCCGGTGGACGGGTCGAAGACCCGCAGTGAATCGCCTCCGGGCATGTTCGTCTCCTTTTACAGGTTGATCGCCACGTACTTCGTCTCCAGAAACTCCTCGATGCCTTCCGCTCCGCCTTCGCGCCCGAACCCGGAGTGCTTTATGCCTCCAAACGGCGCGCTCGCATTGGAGACCATGCCCTGGTTCAGCCCGACCATCCCGGTTTCGAGCCCTTCGCACACTCGAAGCGCGCGCTTGAGGTTGCTGGTGTAGACGTAGGCGACGAGGCCGTACTCGGTGTCGTTGGCGGCGGCGACGGCGTCTTCTTCGGAGTCGAAGGAGGCGACCGGAGCGACGGGACCGAAGATTTCCTCTTTGAGGAGGTTCGAGTCGGGGGAGACGTCGCCCAGCACCGTGGGCTGATAAAAGTATCCCGCTCCATCGACCTTTCCTCCTCCGACGAGGGCCGCCGCGCCTTTGCCGAGGGCGTCCTCGACGAGGTCGGAGACTTTGGAGCGTTGATCGTCGTCGATGAGGGGGCCGACCTGCACGTCCTCTTCGGTGCCGCGCCCGACCTTCATCTGCCCCATTTTGGCGGCGAGTTTTTCGGCGAACTCGTCGGCGACGGAGCCTGAGACGTGGAAGCGGTTCGCGGCGGTGCAGGCTTCGCCGATGTTCCGCATCTTGGCGACTATGGCGCCTTCGACGGCGGCGTCCACGTCGGCGTCGTCGAAAACTAGGAACGGGGCGTTGCCGCCGAGTTCCATCGAGACGCGCAGTATCTGCTCCGCCGACTGCTCGACGAGCTTGCGTCCCACCTCCGTCGAGCCGGTAAAGGAGAGCTTGCGGGCTCTCGGGTCGGAGATCAAGGGCGACATCACCGACCCCGACGACGAACTCGTCACGATGTTGAGGACGCCGCCAGGGAGTCCGGACTCTTCGAGGATCTGGGCGAGGGCGAGCATGCACAGCGGGGTTTGCTGGGCGGGCTTGACGACCATCGCGCAGCCCGCCGCCACCGCCGGCCCTATCTTCCTCGTTCCCATCGCCATCGGGAAGTTCCACGGCGTGATGAGGATGCACGGCCCCACCGGCTGCTTCATCGTGAGCATGCGTCCCGCGCCGGCGGGCGGTACGGCGTAGCGGCCTTCGATCCTCACGGCCTCCTCGGAGAACCAGCGGAAGAACTCGGCGGCGTAAGCTATCTCCGCCTTCGACTCCGCGACGGTCTTTCCCATCTCCAGCGTCATGAGGAGGGCGAGTTCGTCGGTCCTCTCGACGATCTTCTCGAAGGCGCGGCGCAGTATTTCTCCCCGCTCCCGAGGCGGGTGGTTCTTCCATTCCTTCTGCGTCTCGTGCGCCGCGTCGAGGGCGGCCATCGCGTCATCCGGAGTTCCGTCGGCGACTTCGCAGAGCGCCTCTCCGGTGGAGGGGTCTTCGACGGCGAGTTTCCCGTTTCCGGTAGCGTCGCGCCACTCGCCGCCGATGAAGAGCCGCTTGTTCACGCGGTCGAGGACCTGCTGTTCGGAGGTCGCTGTGGTCATGGAGCGCTCCTTTCCTGTTCGTCTCGCTCGGGCTCACGAACAGTCTACCCATTCTGAGCTATTGGCAATTAGCGGTTAGCCATTAGCATAAAGTGGAGACGTAGCATGCTACGTCTCTACAATGACAACGCGGAAACCGGCTCGCCGAAAACCGCTTGAGATCACACCTCCTCCGGGACGCGCCGCGGCTCGCTCCCGGTCAGACGACGCTCCCAGGCCGCCATGCGTTCCTCGGAGGGCTTCGGTGTGATGAGGCTCGCCACGACGAAGACCACGAGGCTCGTGAGCATCCCGACGTAGATCGGGGAGTTCGCCAGAAGCCCGTACATGACCATGAGCGCGACGACCACGACACTACTCACCACCATCGACGCCAGAGCCCCGGTCGCGGTCGCTCGCCTCCAGAAAAGAGCGCCCACTATCGGGACGAACAGCGCGCCGGTGAGGAGGTTGTAAGCGACCGTCAAAGCCCCGACCACGTCGCTCACCGCGAGCGAAACCACGAGCACCCCCACCCCCACGAGCAGCGTGCAAACACGGCTCACCATGACCTTGTTATGTTCGTCTCTCGCGAGGAACCCCTCGTACACGTCGTTGGCGAGGATGGTGGAGGAGGCGAGAAGGCCGGCGCTCGCGGTGGACATCACCGCCGCGAGGGCCGCCGAGAGGACCAGGCCGGTGAGTCCCACGGGGAGGAACTCGATGGCTACTCTGGCGAAGGCGTTGTCGGCGGTCTGGAGGTTCGGGAGGAGGACCCTCGCGGCAGAGCCGATGAGAGCGCCCGCCAGAGCGTAGACGAGGCAGTACACTCCGGCCACGATGCTCCCCCACCGGGCTATAGACGGGCTTCGGGCCGTGAAGACGCGCTGCCAGATGTCCTGCCCGATCATCAGCCCGAAGAAGAAAAGCAGGAAGTAGGTGAAGATCGTCGCTCCGCCGATGGCCGTGAGGTCGAAGTACGACGCGGGCAACTCCGCTGCCATGCCGGAGAACCCTCCCGCACGGAGGATCGTCACGGGCAGCAACACAAAGAAGATGCCCACCGTCATCACGCAGAACTGCAAAATATCCGTCAGGGTGATCGACCACATGCCCCCGGCGACCGAGTACGCGACGACGATGCCCCCGGCCACGAGGATCGCCAGGGTGGGCGGGATGTCCAGCGCGACCCCGAACACCGTGTCGATGGCGATGGTGGAGGTCACGGCGATCATCAGCGCGTAAGCGGCTATGACGATGGCGCTGATCAGGCGCGAAGAGCCGCCGTAGCGGTTCTCGAGCATCTCCGAGACGGTGTACACGCCGAGACGCGAGAGCCGGGTGGACATCAAAACGCCGAGGGCTATGACGCCAAGCCCGATCATGAAGACCAGCCACATCCCCGAGACGCCGTTCTCATAACCCAAACTCACCCCGCCGATGGTCGAAGCCCCTCCGAGCACCACCGCGCTCAAACAGCCTATGTACATGAAAGGCCCAAGTCTCCGCCCGGCCACCAGGTAGTCCTCGGCGTCCCTCGCCCGCCTCAGTCCCCAGTAACCTGCCCCGATCATCACGGCGAAGTAGACCAGCATTACAAAATAATCCAGCAAACTCATAAAGAAACCGGGTTGGAGACCGCTCCCAGGCTTCGCCGGTAGCGGAGGAAAGCCCGGCGCTTCACCACCTCTCCATACTTGACTACTCGTGGCAAGATGCGGGCATGAAACTGACCGTCCAGGTGAAGCTCCTTCCGTCCAAAGAACAGGCCGACGCGCTCAAGGAGACGCTTCGCCGATCCAACGCCGCGGCCAATGAGATCAGCGCCGTCGCGTGGGAGCATTCCTCGTTCGGCCAGTACAAGCTCCACAAGCTGGCCTACCACGCGGTAAGGGCTTCGACGGGGCTCACCTCGCGGATGGTGATCCGAGCCATCGCCAAAGTCGCCGACGCCTACAAGCTCGACAGGAGGCGCAAGCGGGCCTTCAAGGCGCTTGGCGCTATCGCCTACGACGACCGCATCCTCCGCTGGAGGGATGAGGAGGTCTCCATCTGGACCGCCGAGGGGCGGCAGGCCATCCCGTTCGTTTGCGGCGAGAGGACAGCCGAGCTTCTGGAGTTCAGGCAGGGCGAGTCCGACCTCGCGCATCGGGGCGGCAAGTGGTTTCTGCTGGCCACGGTCAACGTCGAGGAGCCGCCTCCGGGCACTCCCGAAGACTGGGTCGGGGTCGACTTCGGCGTCGCCAACATCGCCACCGATTCCGACGGGGAGGCGCGCGCCTCGGAGCGAACCGAGAACTCCCGCGAACGCTACGAGCGCATCCGAAGCAAACTTCAGGCGGCGGGGACGAGCAACGCCAAACGCCACCTCAAGAATCTCGCCGGGCGCGAGAGGCGCATGAAGCGCGACGCCAACCACGTCATCTCCAGGCGGCTGGTTTCCAAAGCCGCCGACTCCGACAGGGGAATCTGTCTCGAAGACCTTCAAGGCATCCGCAAGCGGACAACGGTTAGGAAGGCGCGGCGTTCGAGGCACGGCAAGTGGGCCTTCGGGGAGCTGAGGGCTTTCGTGGAATACAAGGCCAGGCTCGCCGGAGTGGCTTTCGCGGTGGTCGATCCCCGCCACACGTCGCGAACCTGCAATGAGTGCGGGCATTGCGAGAAGGCCAACCGCCGGAGTCGGCGCGAGTTCGTGTGCAAAGCCTGCGGGTTTGTTGCGTCCGCGGATGAGAACGCCGCCGTGAACATACGGAGCGGGGCATCCGTCATGATGCCTATCGCGGCTGGGGCTGGTCCTCAAGCCGCAAGCTGTCTGCTTTAGCTGACGGTTCATGACCGATTGTCCTCCTTCTTTCGCCACGCGACGAGGCTCAGGAAATCGTGGGCGATGTTCGCCGCGAGCAGGGCCGTGATCTGGGCCGGGTCATAAGCCGGATACACCTCCACCACATCGAACCCGACGATGTCGAGCCCGGCGAGACTCCGGACAAATTGCTGCGATTCCCAGCTCGTGAATCCCCCGACCTCCGGCGTCCCGGTACCCGGAGCGAATGCCGGGTCCACGAAGTCCACGTCGAAGGAGACGTAGGTTTTGGAATCTCCCACCCTTTCCCGGATCCGCTCGATGACGGCTTCGATGCCGATCTTCCTCACCTCGTCCGTCGTGACCAGGTCGAAGCCCATGTCTCTGGCATCCTCCCAGTCCCGTTCATCGTAGATGGAACCGCGCATCCCAACCTGAATGGAGTTTTCCGGCTTGAGCAAACCTTCCTCGACGGCGCGAACGAACGGTGTGCCGTGCGTGTGCTTCTCTCCGAAGTACGAGTCCCACGTATCCGGGTGCGAGTCGAACTGGACGAGTGAGAGCGGACCGTGCTTTTTGGCGGCGGCGCGAAGCTCCGGCAGGGCGATCGCGTGATCTCCACCCAGGACGATGGGAACGACTCCGGCCTCGTGGATGGGTTGCAGTCCCTCTTCTATTCTCTCGTAACTCGCCTCGATGTAACCGGGCACAACGGGAACGTCGCCGTAGTCGATGGCGGAGATATGGTCGAAGATAGCCACCCCCAGGCCGGAGTTGTGGTGACGTAGCAAATGGGAGGCGCTTCTTATCCCCTCCGGCCCGAAGCGAGCTCCGGCGCGGAAAGTCGCCCCCGTGTCGAACGGCGCGCCTACTATGGCGACGTCGGCGTTTTGGAGGTCGTGGTTGTTCGGCAGGCGCATGAAGGTCCGCACGCCCGAGAAGCGCGGGGTCGTGAAAGAGTCTGCGGGTTCGTACCTGGTCATGTGTCTCCTCCTGTCGGAATCTTAGAGTATCTGGCCTTTTGCCGCGTCGGATGCCGGCCTGGAAGCCTGTGCGCGTCGCTCTTCGTCGAGCCCGTCGCCCTGCCCGCGATGCACGCTCCTCCGCTCATGCGGGCAGGATGCCCGCGCCCCTAGGGGAAAGCCATCTTCTCTCGGATCCAGCTTGGAGATACTCAGCTTTCGACATCTCTATGCGGTGGCGAACACCGAGCGCGTCGATGGGCGGTCCCGGAGAGCGCTTCGACGACTACCCTGTTGCCGGCCAGAGCCGTGATCCCGGCGTGGTCGTAGGGCGGGGAGACTTCGACCAGGTCCATGGCGCAAAGGTCCAGCGACTTTGCCACTTCGCGGACGGCCCACAACAGCTCGCGGGTGGTCATGCCGCCGGGCTCGGGGGTCCCTGTGCCCGGTGCGAAGGCGGGATCCAGCACGTCGATGTCCACGGTCAGGTACGTCCGCGAGGCGCTCTTTTGGGCGTGTTCGATAGCGTCGGAGACGACGGCCTCGAGGCCGCGATCCAGAATCTCCCCCATAGTGTGCCAGCGGGCGCCGTGCTCCGTCATCCAGTCGAACTCTTCCTGAAGGTAGGAAAACCCGCCGCGCAATCCCACCTTCACCATGTTGCCCGGCTCTAAGAACCCTCGCTCGGCGGCGCGGGAAAACGGCGTCCCGTGGTGGTTGGTTCCCGAGTGCGAAGGCTCCACGTCGGCGTGGGTATCGAAGTGCACCACCGAAAACTCTTCGGGACCGAAATGTTCGGCGAGAGATTGCATCATCGGGGCCGAGACGGAGTGATCCCCTCCGAGGACGAAAGGCACAGCATCCGCGGCGAGGACCTCCGCCACCTTCTCCCGGAGGGCGTCGTGGGAGGCTTCCAGGTCGTTTGGGTCCGCCGGGGCGTCGCCGTAATCGACGACCTTGAGCGCCCGGAAGGGGTCGAGGTTGGCGAGTTCCGGGTGCTGGTAGGCGGGCTCTCCCACGTAGTCGGCTTCCCGGATGGCCCGCGGACCGAAACGCGCGCCGGGGCGGTACGTCGTCCCTCCGTCGAAGGGAGCGCCGACTATCGCGGCGTCCGCTGTCGCAAGCTCATCGGGGTCGAGTGTCAGCGGGCACCGGAAGAACGTCACGCCGACGCCCGCGAAGGCGAACTCGTTCGGTCGGAAGGGGCGCATCTGTCCGCCTGCCTCCGTATCCGAACCTTCAATCCCTGTCATGTTCGTCATCTCCTTCCTTCACGGGGTCTGTGTATCCTCCCTTGCCGAGCGGTTGGATTATGAGCTTCGTGAGGAGGACGTGCGTGAGGGTTGCGGCGAGGAAGGCTGGCATCGAGGCGCTGACGAACCGGAAGAGGTTCGCCTGTTCGAAGCTGATCGGGTTCAGTAAGAGGAGGTACACGGCCGAGCCGACCGCGAGCGCGACCAGGGCCGCCGGGTTGAGGCCCGCCCAGAAGGCGTAACGCGAGCGGGACTCCGGCTCGTAGAGGCCGCGCGCGTCCAGGCGCCTGTGCCGGAGGAAGAAGAAGTCCACGAAGTAGATCCCGCACAGCGACGCCAGGGCGACGCTCTGCCAGGCGAGGAACTTGAAGAAGTTATCGTAAACGGCAGCGGGGAAAAGCACCCCGACGGCTGCCGGCAGAAGGAGTGCGCCGGCCACCGTGGCCCACCGCAACCGCCTTGCGGTGTCGCCCAGTCGGAACAAAGCCAGGCACGACGAATAAGTCTGGCCCACCATGCTGGTCACGTTGGCGAAGGCGATGAACACGAGCGCGAGCGCGCCCAAAGCTACGCCGCCGAGTGGGATCATCCACACCGTCGGGTCGCTGTCTCCGAGGACGAGCGCGGCGAGGAGGCCGACGACGGAAGCCAGAGCAGCCGCCGCGTAAAGACCGAGCATGTTCGGCCAGAACGCCGCGCGCTGAGACTTCGTGAGCCGGGCGAGGTTGCCCATCAGGGGCCACCATGAGAACCCGGCGGCGAGGTTCAACTCGATGGCGATCATGAAGTCGAGCGTTCTGTCGCCGAACGGCTCGATAGGCTCGGCGGCGCGGAGTTCGCTCCACGAACTGCCCGCGAAGATCAGAACGAGCATCACAAGAGCTATTATCGCAAGCCCGGGAGCCACGATCTTGTTGACCCACTCGATGGAGGCCGGTCCTCTGACGACCACGAACCAGGAGATTGCTATGGCGGCGAAGGCGAAAGCGATGACGACGGCGCCGTTCGGTCCTGCATCCGTAGCAAAGGCCGCGTTCGAGACGTTCGCCGCGGCTCGGCCGAACATGATGGCGAGTACGGCGTTCCATCCCCACGAGAGCAAAGGGACCACTGCAAGGACGATCAGGCGCGTGCCGTTGGAGCCAAACACGCTCCTGAGAGCCGTGTACTGCTCAAGGCCGTACTTCGCCGACGGGATGCAGGTGGCGAGAGCCATCAGGCTCACGGCTATCACGTTGCCGATGAGAATGGCGGCGATCCCCGTCTTCGCTCCCACGAAGAGAGCCGTCGAGCCGCCTATCAGGAACGCCCAAGTCGCAATCGCCAGCCCAACGTTGACCGAAGCGAAGTCCCAGAAACCCCAGATGCGCTCACGCCCGAGCACGGGCAAATCGTTGAAGGCGGCATCGCTTCGCGCCTGCTCCGGGCCGGTCATCCTAGTACCCCCACCAGTACATCACGACGACCGTGACGAGGATGATGGCGGCGAGAAGGACGAGATCCAGCGTCGGAAGGTCTCTCCGAGCGGGGTCGTCGTAATCCGGCGCCTCTATCCTCCGCAACCGTCGTTCGAGTTCCTCGTCGAACTCTCGGTCTCTCATGACTTTCTCCTTTCCCGAATGAGGCTTTTTACCTGTCGCGCGGTGGTCAGCCCGGACTCGATGGCCCCGTCTATGAAGCCGCCCCACAGGTTGCCGAGGTCGCTGCCGGCGAGGAAAACCCGCCCTTCCGGACGTTGCAGCTCGCGCAGGTAGCGGCTCGTTTGTCCCGGCCTGAGAAAGCCCCAGGTGCCGAGCGAGAACTCGTCGGTGGACCAGTCGTGGGCGCAGGTGTCTATCACCTCCACCTCCGGGAGAAACTGCTTTACGGCGGAGGCGACCTGTTCCGGGTCGTTGCCGTCGAATTTTCCGGCGTCCGGGGCGAAAGCCACGAGGAGCTGACCGTCCGGGAGATCGTACTCCGACTGCACCCAGGTGAAAGGCGCGTCGTCCGGGGCGGTGGCGTAGATTTTCTCCAGCTCTCCTTTGACCCGCACCCAGACCTTCACCCCTCGCGACGCCTGCCCCTCGGCGGCGACCGCGCGCTTGCCCTCGGAAAGCTCGGGCGTGAACCGTATTCGGCCAAGCGTGTTGAGAGGCACGGCCACGATGGCGACTCTTGCCCTGACCGCCTCGCCTGCTCCGGTGGTCACGAGTACGCCGTCTTCTTTTTGCTCGACGAAGGAGACCGGGGTGGAGAGGCGTATCTCCGCTCCCGCGTCTTCGGCGATGGCTGCGATGAGGCTGCGCGTGCCGGTCTTGAGCTTGAAGCGGGCGATGGCGTCCTGGGTGAGCGGGTTGCTCCACTTCGCGGGCGAGAACCAGCGCAGAGACGACACGAGCCCGCCGAGCCGGGACGGGCTGTGGCTGTTGGTCGCGAGTTGCCCGGAGAGGATCGCCCGCTCCTCGGGAGACAGTTCGAGCTTTTCGAGCCGGTCTTCCGCGGAGAGACCGTCTATGGCCTCGATGGCCTCTTTGTCACGCAGCGGGTCGTGGGGGTGCTCCAGAGCGTCTTCGAATCCGGCGCGGAACTTCTCCACTCCCCGGTTGAGGAGGGTGTCGAACTCGGCCAGTTCGCCCGAATAGCGTTCGCCGTCGGCGAGCCACACGCACCGCTCGGGTGTGGGGCTCTCGGTGACTTCGATGCCGTAGCGTGTGACTTCGGCCCAGACGTGAGGTTGGAGCCAGTGGATCCAACCACCTCCGAGCTCCACGTCCACGCCGGCGAACTCCGCCGTCCACGTGCGCCCGCCCAGCCGGTCGCGAGCTTCGAGGAGCAAGCAATTCCGGCCCGCGTTGCCGAGCTCCCGCGCGACCGTGACACCCGCGAACCCGCCCCCGACTATCACCGCGTCGAAGTCGTTGTTACTCATTTTCCGTCCTCCTTAGCCTCGAAGGGACGGCGACCGAAGAAGCTTTCGCGCGAACCGACAAGCCGCCAGATGAACATCAGGATCACGCCCGCCAGAAAGGTGCCCGCCCCGATGACGAACGGCAGGCCAAGCCCTAAGAGGGAACTGCCGGTGTAGGAAGCGGTCGGGTCGGCGAGTTCGGGAACGGCGCGGATGAGGAGGAAGATGAGGGCCGTGGCCCCGAGCAGCGGAGCGAGGCCCATGAACACGAAGTTCTTCACGCTCTTGAAAAGCTCTTTCCGGTAGTAAATGGCGCAGGAGATTCCCACGAGCGTGTAATAGAAAGCTATGAGCAGCGTCAGCGCGGAGAGGGTGTCGAAGAGGAAGTTCTGCGAGAAGACGTTGAGCGGCACGTACCACGCCGTGGCGAGAGTCCCGATGGCGATGGCCGCCACGTGGGGTGTGCGGAAGCGGGGATGCACTTCGCCGAGCCTCGCCGGGAGCGCCCGCGCGCGGGCCATCGAGAGGGCGGTGCGCGAGGCCGAGACGATCACGGTCTGCGTCGAGGCAAGCCCGGAAGTGAACACGGCGAGTACCACGAGCTTGCCCCACGTCGAGCCGAGGACGCCGGCGGCGAGGGTGCTCAGGATGGCGTCGTCGTCGGCGAATCGGCCCACGGTCTCCGGCCCCCCGAAGGCGACCACCGCCGTGGTCACGGCGACGTAGGTGACGAGGAGTATGACCGTGCTCGCCACGGCCGCCAGCCCGGGAGCCGACGCGCTATGCTCGGTCTCTTCGTTGAGCGTGAGCGTGACCTCCCATCCCCAGTAGATGAAGACCGCGATCAGGAGCCCGGTAACCAGCGCGCCTCCATCGGAGACGGCGAACGGCGAGAACCACGAGGCTTCCGGCGCCACCGAGCTTGCCTGGGCGCTCCCGGTGTAGACCCGAAACAGCGCGATCACCGCGAACACGAGCAGCGCCCCGACCTGAGCCGCGATCAGGACGTTCTGGAAACGGGCCGAGGGTTCGACGCCGTATACGCAGATGGCCGTCGCCACGGCGATGAAGAGTACGGCCAGCGCACTCACCGCCGCCTTCGATGTCGCGGCGGACTCCCACCCGATGAACAGCAAGCCGTAGCGGGCGGCGACGTCCGCGAGAGAGCCGATCACGAACACCAGAGAGATGCCCATGGCCCACCCGCCCATCCAGCCTGCCCACGGTCCCAGCGCCCTGGTGGCCCACGCGAAGGTGGTGCCGCAGTCCTGATC
>JBOHBL010000058.1:0-1156 GCA_050698295.1 Rubrobacteraceae bacterium
CCCTTGGGTAGGTAGATCCTCGTTGTGCCGTGGGGTGCCTCGGCACTCATACGCTGAGGAGCGAGAGCAGCCCGGACCGTCCGAACTGCTCCTCGATGGACTCGTGCGCTGTCGCGGGATCGATCTCCAACACTTCAAGGAGTTCGGTGACGACCTTTGCGAGGAACTCCCACTGGTCCTTCGACTGGGCGCTGCCCGGCCGTATCCAACCACGAGATGCGTCCCCGATCGCCGACGATGCATCCTCAACGACGTCGAAAAGCTCATCACCGTGGACCACGGTCGCGATCGACAGCCCGATTAGGCTTGCGACAAGTTGAAGCTCCTGCCATTTGCCGCCACCCTGCGCGTTCTTGAAAGTGGGCGCCCAGCCTTCGTTTGCATCGACGACAGCGTGCGCATCGACTCCATGGTCGAGCATGATCATCGCTGCCCTAACCACGTCCACGCTTCGCAGTCGGTCCTTCTTGTCGTCCTGGACGCTCTTGAGAAGCGCGTTGATGTGGCTCGAGGTCGACCGTCCCAGGACCTCATCGTCCAAGAACAGCGAGGCAGCAGTCCACGACAGGATCTTGGTGCGCTTGTAGCCAGACTCGCCAAACCCGTACCCGTCCAGGGTCTTCGAGGTCGACGACAAATCGTCCCAGACGTCGAGAAGGAATGGCGCTACTGCTTCTACGTCCTTTGAGTCGCCCGCTGTGACCAGGAGGGCTTTCATCAGGTTCAGTTCGTGGTAGAGGGCGTTACGGATCTCCTCGGCGTTGAGGTGCTTGCCCTGCTTGTTGTAGAGGCTGAAGACCTCGTGGACCTGTGCCGGAGTTACCTTCGTGTAGGTGATGACAGGGATCTTGTACGCCGAGGTCTGCTCGAAGACGGACTTAATCTTCTTCGGCTGTGCCTGGACCTGGATCGTCTCTTCGCGGATCTCGGAGTAGTACTTGCCGCGGAGCGTCGCCAGACTTCCGTCGGGACCGAGCGGACCTCGGCTTGGGCGACGCAGGGCGAACGGGAAGTACAACCTGCGCTCAACCTGGCTGGTGAGCTTCTCGCCTTCCTTCTTGTTCCAGAGCGTCTTGAACTTCGGATAGTCGTTCTGGAACAGATTCTCGGCTCCCGAATCGCCCCACTCGATTGCCTTCGCCGCAACGAGCTCGGT
>JBOHBL010000059.1:0-7084 GCA_050698295.1 Rubrobacteraceae bacterium
GTCCATAGCCCCGCTGGCGGCGAGCAAGGTCCCTGTTCACGTCTTCGGCGAGGAGTCGCAGTCCGGCTGGGACGCCGTGGACTATCGTGACTTCGCCCGGCCCGTGGGACTCTCCGGCGGTCGAAAACCCGAACTTCATCTGCGGGCTCCTCCGCGCGGATCGGGCAGGTCCCCGCCGCTGTCGAAGAGGTCGTCCGGGTCCGGCTCGGGGGCCGGAGTCGCGGGGTCCGGCGTCTGGTCATCGTCGCCGGCGTCGGTCGGGTCTTCGCGCATCGTCTGTTCGTCGTCGTACTGGTCGTCCACCGGACCACCGGGACCTCCCTGAGAAGTGTCCCCGTCATCGTCCTGAAGGGGATCCGAGGTTCCGTCATCGGCAGGGTCGTCGAACGTGTCGTCGTCGGCGGGATCGGAACCGTCCGGGTCGGTGTCGTCTTGCGTGGTCGCCTCGTCCGATTCGGCGGTCTCGAAGAGTTGGCGGAAGGGGTCTTTGGACTGGTAGGCGGCGTAGGAATCGGCGTCGGGGGCTTCGATCTCCGGCGCGGGTGGCTCCGCGTCCTGGGTTTGCGCTACCTCTCCCCGGTTCGAGACGGGCTCGTCGTCGGGGCCGCCGATAAAGGAGCCCGCGACGATCCACGCGAAGACGAACAGCGCGAGCACGGCCAGAGCCGGCGGGATGACCTTGTTGTCCCGCAAGAAAGCGTCCCAGACGCCCCAGGCGAACGCCGCGAGCCGCCTCACGGGCCAAAGGTTCCGCAACCTACTGATCACCGTCGTCAACCTCCGTAGTCTCCGTTTCGTCTTCCGTTTCGGGCGCGGCGGGCGAAACGGGCGCCACTCCCCCGTCTCCGCCCTGGGGCTGGAAGTAGACCTCGACCTCCATCTCCACCCTGAGCAAACGCTCGACGCCGAGTTCGGCCAGGTCTTCCTCGCCTTCTTCCGGGTCTATCGTCTCGTAGGCGACGCCGTTGACCGTCACCAGTCGAGCCAGATTGTTGCTCCGCAAGAGGAAATCCTGCAAATCCTCGTACATTCCTTCGAACGTCATTGTAATAGGAACGACCGAGTAAGGACCACCTCCCTCCGGCGGGCCGGGCGTGCCGGGTTCGATCAATAGCTGCGTCACCCCGGATTCCCCGGCTATTTCCTCTATCTGCACGAGGAGGGTTGGGATCTCCGGCTCCTCCGGCAACCGGCGGTTTAGCACGAGCAACTGCCGCTCCAGCTCCCCCGCCTCCGCCTGAACCCTCTCCAGTTCGGCGACCTGAGCCCGCAACTGGGCGAGCTGGGCCTCCTTCGCGTCGCGCTCCTCGGCGCTGTCCCCAAGACGCCCCAGCAAAGGCCCGATCAACAACAGATAAGCCAGGACCGCGACCAGGAGGATCCCAGCTCCCCCCAAAAGCAGGATGCTGCGGTTGTCCATCTCCCTCAAGTTGAAGCTCATCGCGCCTCGACTCCGGGGCGACCCGCCTGACCCTGATATTGAGCCTGAGCCGCGTTCGAGAGTGTGGCCTGGTCCTCGTTGGAGTACTGGTCTTCGGCGGCGGGGCTGACCTCCTCGCCGTCGATGCGGACCTCCGCCCCCTCGGCGCCGACCTCGGTCAGGAGTTCGGAGCTGATCTCGAAGTCGATGGCTTCGGAGACGTAGGTCTCCCGATCCAATTCCGCGATGTCGAGTTGGGCGTTGGCGAGGAACCTCAAAGTGTTCATCCGCACGACGAAATCGGCTATGTTAGTGTAACCCGGCTCCGAGAGCCCGAGGAAGGTCACCGAGCCGCGGGGCTCCACGATCTGGTCGAGAGGCGCGTCGACATCGACCGGCGACGCTTCGGCGGCGAGGCTTTCGAGCGAGGAGGTCTCCGGTATGACGAAAGCCAGACCGCGCAGGAATTCGGACCAGGCGAAACGGGTGCGGACGATCCCGTCGGCGACGGGCCGCTTCGCGGCGATCTCACTCTCGAGTTCCGCGAAAGGTTGAAGCTCTTCCAGACGTTCATTCTGTTCGGCTATGCTCTCGTCCAGTTCGGCGATGCGGTTTTCGATCATGTAGATGCGAACGAGGCTGAAGATCGTCACGAGCGCGATGAGCATAACCACCACGGCTCCGATGATGAGGAGAGGGCCGAGCGGCCCTCCCTGGTAGCGTGAGATCCCCCTGCGCCGCTCCTCCGGCGGGAGGAGGTTTATGCGCCTCACTCGTCCTCCATAGCGAGCCCGAGCGCGATCGCGAGTACCGGCTCCATCGCTCCGAGTTGCTCGTCGGAGACGTTGGAGCGGTTGGCCGCGAGCTTGCCGACCGGCCTGGCGCGTTCGGTCGGGACGCCGAGCAAACTACCCACGTAGCCATCGAGACCCCTGACGAGCGCGCCCTCGCCGGAGATCAAAACGCGCGCGACCTCCCGCCCGTCCGGACGGGAGTTGTGATACTCGATGGAACGCTGCACCTCCTCGGCGAGCCTCCCGGCGGCATCCTCCAGCCCGCGCCGCACGTCGTACATCAGCGCGGGGTCCGAACTGAGCTCCTCAGTCCTCGCCTCGTCATGCGGGGTGTCCGGGGCTTCGACCGTGTCCGCTGCATCGCTCCCTCCGCGCTCATCGCCCATCCCGGACGAATCCCCGACGGTCGGTTCGACGTCTTGCGACCGGGGGTCTCGCTCTTCGGCGTCGCCCGTATGCCCGTCGGCAGCGGAGGTTTCGCGAGACTCGGCTTCCCCTTCGATCTCCCGAGTCCCATCGCCGCGAGCGGGTCCGGTTCCCGCATCGGCATCGGAGTCCCGTTCCTCGTCCCTCTCGTCGCCTTGCTCGACTGGTTCCAGAGACAATGTTTCAGCCTCTGATTCAGCTTCGAGGCGAGGATCGCCATCCTCTTCCTCGTCTTCCGGGATGGGGTTGATGCTCGCTCTGGGATTGAGGGCTTGTTTCTCTGCTTCGTCGCTATCTATGTCGGCGGCTTCGGCGACGGCCTGGGAGAAGTCTCTGAAGCCGAGGGGGATGAACTGCGTGAGGGTCGGCATGCCGTTCTGGACCACGACGAGGTTGGATATCTCGGTCCCGACGTCGAGGAGGAGGACGGTTTCCTCGTTATCGAAGAGGACGTCGGGAAGGGCGGAGCGCGTCAGGGAGAGGGCCTTCACGTCCACGCCCGTCGGTTTGAGGCCGCCCGAGCGGATGGCGGAGGTGTAGCCCAGGATCATGTCCTTGTGAGCCGCCACGACGAGGACGCGGTCTTCTTCGGGGTTTTCGGTGGACGGGCCGAGGACTATGTGGTCGAGGACTGCGTCTTCGAGGGGCATCGGGATATGTTCCTCGGCGTGGAAGCTCATCGCGCTGTCGAGGTCTTCGGAGCTCAGGCGCGGGAAATCCACGAAGCGGACTATCACGTTGCGCCCGGCCACCCCGAGGATGACGGATTTGCCCTTGAAAGAATGGAGGTCCCAGAAGGCTTTGATCTCTCTGGCGAGCACCTCCGCGTCGGCGACTTCGCCCTCGACGATCACGCCCTCCGGGAGCCTGTGGTAGCCGACGTGCTGAAGCGTGTGCCCGTCGGCGCCTTTGGAGAGCTGGACGGCCTTGATCGCGCCTCGGTCCACGTCCACGCCGATGGCTCCCCCCCGGAATCGCCCCATCTTTCAGCCCCTCCCGAAGAACGTCATGGGCAGTCCTCGCGGCCGACGTGCTCGAGGGCGGCGATCCTGGTGTCGCTCGCGACGCTGGCCTTGCGTCCGATGCAGGCGTTGTGACCGAGAAAGACCCTCGCCCCGACCCTCGCCCCCGACCCGACGACCGACCCGGCCGAGAGCCACGCTCCGGCCCCCACCTCGGCGTCGCGGTCCACGGCGGCCCCCGGCCCGATGAAACCGTGGCTCCCTATGGCGGCGTCGGGATGGACGACCGCCCCCGCCGCGAGGACCGAACCATCCCCGACGCGAGCGACGCCCGAGACGTAGGCGAGAGGGTGGATCGCCGTGAAAAAGCGCCCTCCGAGAGCCCGGATGGAGTTGGCGATCCTCAGCCGCGCCGCGCCGTCGGTGATCGCCACTATCACATACGCGCTCTCGATGGAGAGCATGCTCCTGAGCATCGCCACGTCCCCCAGTATGGGGACGCCCCGGATCTTGGCCGGCAACGCGGCGTGAGCGTCGTCGTAGAAGCCCATGACGCTCTCACCGAAGCCGCCGGCGAGCAGGACGTCGAGAGCCAGGCGACCGTAGCCGCCCGCGCCCACTATGACGACCCTCATCTCGTCTTCGAGATCCACGCCTTGCGTCTCGACTTCCGGTTCAGGCACACGAGTGGCGACTTCGGGACCGCTGATCCTGCTCCTCCCCTAACAAGCCTTTGCCAGGTACTCGCGGCAGTCTAGCACCGTTCCTGTCATCTTGCGCTTATGCCTACATCGAGCGCGATCGCCTGCCGCCGGAGATACTTTAGAAGTTATTCGAACTCGCGTAAAGTCCCGCCAAATTCCCTTCCGAGCAGGAACTCCCGCGCCGCAAGCCTCTTCCCCCCCGGCGCCTGCAACTCCAGCACCTCCAACACACCCTCCCCGCAACCAACGAAAATTTCGCCGTTTTCCACGTGAATCTCCCCCGGAGAGAGGTCGAAGCGCCCCCCATCCACCACCCTCGAACGCCAGACCTTGACAGGACCATCATACCCCGGATGATAGGCCCTCGCCCCGATCCCAGGCGAAAGCGCCCTCACCAAATCGTGCAACTCCTCCACCCCACAACCCCACCTCAAGACCAGATCCTCACCCGAAACCTTTGAAGCATAAGTAGCATTAAGACTATCCTGATGGATGAGGTTTAGACTGCCGGACTCGATCAAGGACAAAACCTCGACTATAGCTTCAGCTCCGAGTTCGGCGAGTGTTTCGGCGAGTTCTCCGCCGGTCATGTCGGGTGGGATGGGGGTTTTTTTCTGGAGGGCGATATCTCCGGTATCGAGACCTTCGTCCATCTTCATCATGGTGACGCCGGTTTCGCGTTCGCCGTCCATGATGGCGCGTTCGATGGGAGCGGCGCCGCGGTATTTCGGGAGGAGGGAGGCGTGAACGTTCCAGGCGTCGTGGCGGGCGGCGTAGAGGGTATCGGGACGGAGTATCTGACCGTAAGCGGCGACGACGAGGGCGTCGTGTTCGGATATTTTTCCGGCGGCTTCCGAGGCGCGTTGGGGCTGGAGGAGCGGGAGGCCGGCTTCGCGGGCGAGGTCGGCGACGGGAGGCGAGGACTTTTTCCGGCCCCGGCCGCGGCGGGTGTCCGGCTGGGAGACGGCCAGACCGACTTCGTGGGCGGAGTTCAGGATGCCGCGGAGGATGGTCGCGGCGAAGTCGGGGGTTCCGGCGAAGGCTACCCTCATAAGGGCCGGGAGTCGGGGACGTTCTCGACAGACTCTCCTTCGATACTCTCGCCTTCCCGACTCCCGACTCCCGTCGTAGAGACGTAGCATGCTACGTCTCCACGGGCGACGCGACCTCCCGACTCCCGGCATTTCCTGCTTGTCGGTGAGAGATACATTCGTGTCAGCTCTTGTTCAGGAGGCGTTCGCGCATCTCGCGCATCGCGGCTTTGCGGGATTCGCGGTCGGTGCGGTCGAGGATGAGTATTCCGTCGAGGTGGTCTATTTCGTGCTGGAAGATGCGGGCGAGGTGTCCCTCGGCTTCGACTTCGATGGGATTTCCGGAGGCGTCGCAGCCCGAGACGCGGGCCTTTATCGGGCGCTCGACGTCGACGGGGACGTTGGGGATCGAGAGGCATCCTTCAGGGACGGTCTCTTTCTCTTCTGAGGACTCTTTGATGACCGGGTTCGCGAAGACGTACTTCTCGTCTTCGAACTCGGCGACGAAGACGCGCTGGAGGCGTCCGACCTGGTTGCCGGCGAGTCCGGCTCCTTCGTGTTCGCGCATCGTCTCGAACATGTCTTCGACGAGATGTTTCAGAGAGTCGTCGAAGTTTTTGACTGGAGCCGCGCGGGTTTTCAGCACGGGATCTCCGAAAGTCCTCACCTCAAGCGTCATACTGAAGCCCCCGGGGAGAGCGCCTGCTTTAGCGGGCGGAGGAACCGGGTGCCACGGACATTCGCCATAGGTATCCTTTCTAGCTTCGCTTCGAGTATACTCGGGGCATAACCCGGAAGAATACGGTCAATGTCGTCCGTCGCGCCGGAGACAGCGCCGCCGGGGAACCCCCGACGAAACCTGAAACGACAAGCCGGCTGCTTTAGCTGTCGGTTCATGGCACCTCCTCGGGGTCTATCTCGACTCTCACCGTCACGCCCTTCGACGCGAGCCGCGCGGCCCGATTTCCGGCGCGGGCGACGGCTTCTCTTCTACGGGACCTCAGCAAGACCCGCCATGCCTGGGCTCCTGCGACGGGGACCGGCTCTGAAACCTCGACCTCCGGCTCCAGAACCGGGAGCAGCCGTGATTTTACCGCATGCCGCACGTCCTCTTTTTTCCCTCGAAAGGTGATCGAAGCGAGGTGAGAGAAGGGGGGATAGCCGAGCGAGCGCAGCCGGGGAAGCTCCGCGGCGGCGAACGCGGGGTAGTCCTCGCGCAACGCGGTTTGAAGGGCGTAGTGCTCCGGGTTTCGGGTCTGGACGACGAGGAGGTCGCGGGCGGATTCGGCGGCTCCGTAAAAAACGCGAAAGGCCCGCTCCACCGAGCCCATCCAGGTTCCCGCGAGCAAAGCGTCGGCGTCGGGGATGAGGATCCGAGCCCAGCTTTCGGCGAGAACCGGTCGCGCCGTCCCAACGACTACTGGGGCGTCCTCCGACTCCCGTTCTCCGGCGGTCAGGAGCCCGACTTCCACGCCGAGGGCTTTGATCAGGTCTTCGCGGACGCGCTCGACGGCCATCCCGGTCGGGACGAGGCGCGAGGAGCCGCACTCCCGACAGGTCGGGTCGTATTCCTCCCGGTGGCCGCAGCGAGCGCAGTTCAGGGTCTTTCCTCGTTTGCTCAAAGAGAGGGGGATGTCGCAGTTCGGACACGCCCGGACGCTCCCGCAACGCCCGCACGAGACGGCGGTGGCGTACCCGAGGCGATCCACGACCACGCCGACGTTTCCTCCCGAAACCAGGGCTTCCC
>JBOHBL010000060.1:0-5510 GCA_050698295.1 Rubrobacteraceae bacterium
ACCCCGGCCCATGCCGCTACCCACGGAGCCTCCAGCGACTCCGCCCCCTCCGGGGTCGCGAAGTACGCCAGAGCGTAAAAGGGGGAATACGCGATCCCCACGACCCCTCCCACCATGGCCGCCAGCCCGCCTCGGCGAGCCAGCTTCGACGAATCCATCTGCATGTCTCCTTTCCTCGTTTGCCTCGACAATCGAACTCTACAAGGCGCGGCGTCCCGCCGATAAGAGGCCGCCGTCACTATTTCGATGGGACAATATGTCCCGAGTATCGCGGCGGGATCCTCGTCTTTCGGGAGGGACGGTTCCGTCTATGAGACGGTCGCCTACGAACCTTCCCCTCCGAGTCCCGCCTCGCGGGCGCGGATGATGGCTCCCGCACGGTCGGCGACCTGGAGTTTGGTGAAGATGTTCGAGACGTAGTTGCCCACCGTCTTTGGGCTGAGAAAGAGGCGGCGGGCAATCTCCGAATTATTGCGGCCCTCGGCGATGAGATCCAGAATCTCCCGCTCCCTCTCGGTGAGCGTGGGGAAGGCTTCTTTGTGCGCGGCGGGACGGGGAGCGGTGAGGAAGGCGAGAACCCTCTCGGCGACGGCGGGGCTGAAGATGGTCTCCCCGTGTCCCACGGCTCGTATCGCCCGGGTCATCTCCTCCTCGTCGGCGTCTTTGAGGACGTATCCTCTCGCCCCGGCCTTGAGCGCCATGAACACCGACTCGTCGTCCTCGAAGAGCGTGACGACGAGCACGCGGACGGAGGGGCTTTGCCGCGACACCTCCCGCGTCGCCTCGATGCCGCCCATGCCTGGCATCTTCAAGTCCATGAGCACGACGTCGGGTTGGAGTTCCGCGGCACGCTCCACGGCCTCCTCACCCGTCGCCACCTCGCCGACGACCTCGAAGCCGGAGACGGAGTCGAGGAGCGTGGTGACTCCCTTGCGAAACAGCGGGTGGTCTTCGGCGACGAGTATGCGAATGGTCATGGTTTCACTCCTTCGCCATCGGGATGCGGACGGAAACCCTCGTCCCGCCCTCGGGCAACGGCTCGATCTCACAGCTTCCGCCAAGCTCGGAGGCTCGCTCCCGCATCGAGACGAGTCCCACGCCGGAGGTGTGCATTGGAGGGATGCCCACTCCGTCGTCCGTGATTTCCAGCCGAAGGTCGCTTTCCGCCAGCCCGAGACGCACCGCGCAATTCCTTGCCCGCGCGTGGCGCACGACGTTCGTGAGCGCCTCGTCCACGATGCGGTACACGGCGACCTCGACGGCGGCGGGGAGTGGCGGCAACTCATCCGGCGCGTCCACCACGACTTCGAGGGCATCGCCTCCGGAGGACTTTCCGCCCGTGCCGAAGCGGGCGGCGAGCTGGCGAAGCGCGGGGACGAGGCCGAGTTGGTCGAGGGCCGGGGGCCGGAGTTCGTGGACGAGGCGCCGGATGTCGGCGACGGCGGATTGTATCTCCCTCCGCATCTCGACGACGAGTTCATCGGCGGAGTCGGGATCTCGCCGGATGAGGCCGCGTACGATGCCCGCGTGGACGTTGAGGGCGGCAAGTTGCGGGCCGAGGCCGTCGTGGAGGTCGCGCCGGAGGCGGCGGCGCTCCTCCTCGCGGGTCGTGACGAGGCGTTCGCGCGAGCGTTGCAAATCGGCTGTGAGGCGGACGGCATGGGCGGCGACGCCCGCCTGGCGGGCGAGGTCGTCGAGGAGATTCCGGTCGGCGGGGGAGAGGTCCTCGCCGGGGGCGCGCGGGCCGAGAACGAGCCGCCCGACCGGCTCGTTTTGATACGTGAGTGGAAGATGGAGCGGGCCTTTGATCGGCTCCCCGTCCTCGGCGGCGACCGTGAAACCGTCCTTTCCCTTGAGTTCGATGGCGGCGTATGGAAGCCTCAAAGCCTCCCTCACTGTGGAGACGACCGTCGGGAGCACGGCGCGGGGTTCGAGTGCGGCTTCCAGCCGTTGCCCGAGGCGTGAAATCACGGCGTATGGTTCGTCGCGCTCGCCGTACATGAGGCGGTTTATGGTTCGCTGGAGCCTGTCTCGCAGCGGGGCGAAGATCACGGCGACCACGCCGGCGGCGACGAGGGAGGCCGCCAAATTGCCGCCGGTGCGAAACACCGCGCCGAGGTAGCCGACGATGAGGACGTACATGCCTATGACGATGGCCGTCAAAGCGGCGTATACGAGGGCGCGGTTGATGATCACGTCTATGTCGTAGAGCCGGTAGCGAAGCACGGCCATGCCCACGGCGACCGGGATGGCGAGGATGCCGAGGGCGAGGATGCTCCGGTATTCGTCGAGCGGCGTGAACATGGCGGCTATGCACGCGAACGCCACGACGCCCGCGAACGCGAACCACTTGATCTGCTGCCGCTCCACCCCCGTCGAGCGGCGAAAGCGCGCCACGAGGGAAGCCACGGAACCCAAAGCGCACATTCCGGTGGCCGCAAGCCCGACGGAACCGATCTGGATGAGTATCCCCTCTTCCATCCGGGCGGGTCCCGGCGGGCAGAGCGCTTCCAGCGTCTCGCGCGCGGCCTCGAACTCCCGCTGGGCGCAGAGGATGCCCATGCCGCCCTCGGACCACGCGCTCGCGGCGAGGGGGATGACGGCGAGCGTCAAGCTGGCGGCGGAGAGTCCGGCCAGCCAGCGCCATCGCCTGCCTGGTGGCCGCCCGTCGGGGAAGAGGA
The DNA here is from genome assembly GCA_050698295.1 of Rubrobacteraceae bacterium. GTDB lineage: Bacteria > Actinomycetota > Rubrobacteria > Rubrobacterales > Rubrobacteraceae > JACCWD01. Next base: position 2,682 of record JBOHBL010000060.1, read on the forward strand.
GGAGAAGGAAGGTCGTAAGAAGGGCGAGGCTCGGCATCCACGTCCACGATTCGAGCCAGATCATCGCTTCTCCCCCCGGAAGCGAGTCGGGACTCGCGAGGAGCGCGTATCGACCGTATTGGCCGGCGAAGATATTGACGCCTTGAAAAAGTCCGATCGCGCAGAAGATCCAGCCGATCGCGTTCGCGGGCTGCCGGGAGACGATTAAAGCCCCCACCGCCGGAAACGGCACGGCCATTACGACGGCCACCCACGCCACATCCAGAATCGGCTCCGGAGCATTGAGAGCGGCGAACACCACCGCCGCCCCGGAGAGAAACACCGAGGCCGCCGAAAACGAACACGCCAGCCGGAACGCCGCCCGGCCACCCACCGGACCGAACCTCTCGCCTGCCGCCAGCTTCACGGGCGGGTTTGGGGACTCCACCCTCGACTCCTCGCTCGACCGCCGGGCCGCCGAACACGGCCCGACACCCACAACTTTACTCCACAAAGCACCCGTCGCACAAACCCTACGACACGCGCGCGGGTTGGCCGGCCGGCTCGGTGGACCGGGACTTGAAAGCGCGTCCGAGTACCGTCCATGCGATCCCGAACGGAACCGCTATGGCGGCCCAGAAACCGAGATCCGACCCGGGTACAAGGGAGCCGAACACGATGCCGATCAGTATCCCGAGCGGCAAAGCACCCATGAGCAGCAGGCTCCCCGAACGCGCGGAGGTGTCCCGCCGCGTCCTCCAGACGGCGAGCCCGACCAGCGCCGAGCCTACGAGCGAAATCAGGAACCCGATCAGGAACGCGAAGTGGCCCACCGCGCTCTCCGAGCCGCGGAAAGTGAGCGAAGCGACCTCCACACCATTGCCGGCGAACATGAGTCCGAGCGCGAGGATGGACATCGGGAACCCCACCCTGCCGAGCCGCCCGTAGGTGCCTATTTGCGCGGCGTGGATCCCCGCCAGACCGACCATAAGCAACAAAAGCGGCACGACCGCCATGAGCCAGAAATACGCCACGGAGGCCGCATAAGCCGACGTTCCCGCCTCCTCGATGCTCGCGAGCGGCGTCCCGAACGGGAAGAGCGCCCACATCGCTCCACCCACCATCGCCGCCAATGCGCCCCATCGGCCAAAGTCCACAGACGACATCTTCATTACCTCCTCGTTCCGTTTATCCGACGCATGAACGATAGTCCGGGAGGTTTCCCGGGAGACAGAGGATGGCACCACGAGGTTTTGGGGAAGTTACCTGGGAACGGGGAACGATAGAATAATCGCAGTCTATGAGAGGAGATTTCATGGCGACGAAAGGGAAGCCGTTCACGATGCGGTTGCGGCGGGACTTCGAGGAGTTATTGGAGATCGAAGCCCGTCGTTCGCGACGGTCGAAGGCGCAGGTCTTGGAAGCTCTGGCGGATGAGGCTTTGAGGATGCGACGCTTTCCGGGGATAGGGTTTATGGGAGCCGAGCATGACCGGAGGGCTTACCTTTTGGGGACCGGGCTGGAGGTGTGGGAGATCATGGAACTGGTCCGGGACTACGGGGAGGACGGGAGAGAGCTTATGTTCGACGCCCATCCCATAACGGAACGTCAGCTCGAAGTCGTGCTGGCATACTACCGGGAGTACTCCGAAGAGATAGACTGGCGCATCGAAGAGAACAGCCGCTCGCCCGAAGAGTGGCACAGACTCTATCCGGGAGTCGTCCCTCCGCCGCCGGAAGAATAGGGTGAGGCTCCTGCTGGACGCCCACATCACCGGAGGCCGCGAGTCGGCAAGGCTCTCGAAGAGATGGGCCACGACGTAAAAGCCACCGAGCGAATGGAGCGGCTGCCGGATGAGTTGATCCTCGAGTTGGCCGTAGAAGCTGGGCGCATCCTCGTGACACAAAACGCAAGAGACTTTCTCCAGCTCGTCAGGGAGCGTCCTCTACAGGAAAGTCATCCGGGGCTTATTTTGATCCCACCCTCCGTCCGGCTGAACAGCTTCGGCGAGATCATCTCCGGCATACAAAGGACGCTCGGGGATCTTTCGCAAGGGGATTGGATAAACCGGGTCGAGTGGATGAGGAAAGAAGAGCGGGACTGACTACAGCGGCCCCTCGTAGCCGCACATCCCCATGCGCGGGGAGTTCACCACCGGCAAAAGCATCTCCGGCTCGTCGCAGTCGTGATCCTCTGCGTGGGCCTCGCAATAAAAGGGGTTCTCCGTCTCGTAGATGCAATAAGTGCAAATTTGAGTGGCCTCCTCGCCGCACACCTCGCACTCCCAGACCGGAGCCTCGTTGCGGCTGAGGAGACGCAATGAGGATTGTCCGATTCTCCCCTCGCGCTCGCCGGCCACGCGCAGCTTCAGGTCGGTGGAGGTGCCGAAATCGTAGACGTGCCGGAAACGAGTCCCCTCGGACAGAACGTCCCCGAGCTTCGCCCTCATATCGCGCTCGTCGGGGTCTCCGAATGGGCCGCCCATGTCCATTGCCTGCGTCAGCATATAAGTGGCTTCGTCAATATAGAACGCGCTGAGATGCCCGCAGCATTCCAGCCAGATCCCGCGCAGGAAGTCGTCGAGGTCTTCGAGAGTCGCCGTCGCCTTCATCTCCACATCCATCCAGAAAAACGGCGTGTATGCGTCCTCTATCCGCAGGTGGAAGAGGCGGGCGGGCTTCCCTCGGGAGGAGTTGTGGTCTTTCGCGCAGCCCTTGAGATGGCGGCCCATCGCCGCTTTGGTGGTCCGCTTGCCGCAAAGTTCGCAGACGCCGTATGAAGTGAACCGGGCCATGCGTGCTATTTTATGTCCCCGCCCACGGGAGACAAGGCGGAAGGCGGGTAAAATGG
>JBOHBL010000061.1:0-7150 GCA_050698295.1 Rubrobacteraceae bacterium
CTCTCGACCTCCGGGAGGAGATCGAGAGGCCCCTCAAGTTAATGGGGCCGACCTGCATGGAGCTTTATTCGTGAAACGTTTCGAGAGGGGAGCGGAAAGTCGGATAAACGTCCGGCTGGTTGGTGATCGGGCAGAAGGCGGTGAGCTCGTCGGTGGTGAACTCGACGGTGGCGTCGGAGCCTTTGTGGTTCCAGGGGACGGTGTCTGTCTGGTCGGCTTCGATGGGGCCGCGGACTTCCTGTCCGAGCGCGCGGCTGATGTCCTCTTCCATCTTTCTAGAATAATCCGATCAGCTCGCGCGCGGCGAGGAACACGAAGAGTACCAGCGAGGCTCCGAGGACGACGTTCGCGACGATGCCGTTGCGGAACCTCTCTCCGACGCGCCTGGAGCCGAGGAGCCAGAGGAGGGTGACGGCGAGGAACGGGTAGAACAGCGCGCCGAGCGAGGCGTAGACGATCACGACGAGCACCGGCTGGCCGAAGAAAAAGAAGATCATGGGCGGGAAGGTCATCCAGGCGAGCCCGGCCCGGAAGTACGGGCTCTTCTCGGAGAGGTACTCGTCGGAGTCCTCGTCGGGGACGTTTCTCAAGGTCCTCGCGTAGTCGCCGAAGAGGTGCGCTCCGCCGTTCCACGCGCCGAGAATGGAGCTCGTGGCCGCGGCCCAGAAGCCGATCAGGAACATCCAGCTCGCGAAGGCGCCGAAGCGTTCGGCTATGGGGTCGGAGAGGGCGACGAGGCCGGCCTCGCCTTCGATGCCCTCGCCGCTGACGAAGAGGAGTTCGGTCCCGATGACGAGCATCGCGACCATGAAGAGGCCGGTGACTATGTAGCCGACGGTCAGGTCGGTTCGCATCGTGGGGATCCAGGCAGGGCTGCGCCAGCCTCGCTCGCGCGCCCAGTAGGTGTACGAAGCGAGCGTGAACGTCCCGCCCACGCCGCCCATGATCGCGAGCACGTTTATGAGCGACCCCTCGGGTATCCGTGGCACGAGCCCCAGAGAGAGGTCCGCGAGGTTGGGGGCGAGCAATATCGCCAACCCCACCACCGTGAGGAACATAATCCCGACGAAGACTTCCATGACCTTCTCGAAGAGCCCGTAGCGCCCGATGATGACGAGGAAGAAGCCGAAGAAGAGGCTGTGGATCATCGCCCACGCCCACAGAGGCAGCGCGTCCGGGAACATCGCGCTGACCGCGAGCGCCGACGCCAGAGGCCCCGCCGCCCCGAACGCGAAGGTTTGCAAGAGCAAATAGACCCCGAAGTATCCGTTCGCGAACCAACCCAGAGAACGCCAGCCTTCGAGGATCGTCTCTCCCGTCGCCATGTAGTAGCGGCCTATCCCCTCGGTCAGGAAATACTTGAGGACGGCCCCCGCGACGATGGCCCACAGAAGAGCCGTGCCGAAGCCCGTGCCGGCGGCCAGCGCGGAGACCATGTCCCCCGCCCCGACGCCGGTGGCTGCGATCACCAACCCCGGCCCCACGTACCTCAGCCGCCCACCGAGCGTGCTCGGTGCTGCCTCCGTCCGAACCGGCTCCCTCTCCGCGCCCGTCGTCTCAGCCATGCGGCCCTCCCCCATCGAGCTTCCTGTCTCCTCCGAGACATTACACAATATTTGTGTTCTGTACACAAACGGAGAAAGCTATTCTTCGACGAGGGATTCGAGGTCTTCGAGGTTATTGCCTCTCGCCCGGATCAAAACGATGGCGAGGTCGAAGTCCGCGAGGTTTTGTTGATGCCTCTATACCGAATCCGCTCTATCGCTTCCCTGGGGGCACGGGCATCCTGCCCGCGCCCCCAGGATGCCCGCGCCCCCAGAGCAAAGCCATCTTCACTTGGATCCAGTTTGTAGAGACGTAGCATGCCACGTCTCTACAAACGTTGCGCCGCGCCGCGCGGAACCATTCAAACGGATTCGGTACCATGCCACGATCCATCGTCGAAAGGGCGTCGAACTTTTCCCTTTCCAGCCGCCTGCGCGGCATCATCTCATCGAGCAGCAAACGCATCTATGGCCTGCGGGATCATCTCCAGATAGGCGATCGCCTGTTCTCTCGTGACGCTTGGAAAGTCGTCGAGGAACTTATCCAGGGGATCCCCCGCCGCCAAATGTTGCACGAGAACCTCCACCGGAACCCGCGTCCCGGCGAAAACCAAAGCCCCGCTCACGACCTCCGGGTCGCGAGAGACTATCTCACTCTTCTTCATGTCGGCGCCTCCTTCCTTCCGCGAGCGTGATTGTACAGGTTGGAGGGTCGAGAAAGCGGCTACCGCCCTCTCTTCCACACCCGCTCGACGAGGACGGCGTTCCCGACCAGAAGCAATATGACCTCCGAGACGACGACCGTGGCGAACGCGAGGAGATACGGAAGCCCGGCGACGACCGACAAAACGACCCCGACCCCGGCGGCGGTGACGACCGCGTACACGAACGAAGCGAGGTACGTACCCACGGCTCCCGGAACCCTCCGTGCGATGAGCCAGCAAACGACCCCCCCGGCCATGTCCACGATGGGCATGAAAAGAAGTTCGAGCGTCCCGGCGAACGGCGAAAAAATATTCACGAGCACGGTTCCGGCCCCGAAGGCAAAGATGGTCGCCGGATAGCGAATAACGAGCGGTTTCAGAGCCTCGCCTATCCTGAACTGCACCGGCCCGAAGGCGAAAGGGGCGACGAGCAGTGAAAGCACCACGTACAGCGCCCCCACCACCCCGGCGACGGCGACCCTCCGGGCCGGGCTTTGCGCGGCAGAGATCACAGCCCGCGCCAGCCTTTCCCTGATGCCTGAAACTTGATGCCTGAAGCCTTCATTGCGCCAGCGCGCACCCGTCTTTCCTCGGGTCGCTCCCGCAAGCCCGAACGCCGTTTTCGTGGACCCGGATGAGCTGCGCCCCACCGACCGGGACCACATAGTCCGGCCCGACTTCGACGGCGTGTCCCATGCTTTTGAGCTTTTCGATCTCCGTTTTGGAAACTCTTCCTTCGACAAGCAAGGCATCTTCGTCGTGGTCGTGGAAGTGGCGGGGATGGTCCACGGCGTCCTGAGCGTTCATCCCGTGGTCTATGAGGTTCGAGAGAAGCTGGGCGTGTCCCTGCGGCTGCATAGGACCGCCCATGACGCCGAAGGTGGCCCACAGAGAGCCATCTTTCGTGGCGAGACCGGGAATGATGGTGTGCATCGGGCGCTTGCCGGGCTCCAAAGAGTTCGGATGTCCCTCCACTAGCCGGAAGGAATGTCCCCTGTTCTGGAGCGCGACGCCGGTACCGTCGGCCACGACGCCGCTGCCGAAGCCCTTGTACAGGCTGTTTATGAACGAGCAGCCGTTGCCCCCGGCGTCCACCGCGCAGAGGTACGTCGTGTCGTCGCCGAGCGCGGGACCTATGGAGGGGATGGTCGCGCCTTCGGGGCGTATTTGCTTCCGCAACTTCGCCGCGTAGTCTTTCGAGATCAACTCCTCAGTTGGAATTTTCCCGAACTCAGGATCTCCGACCTTCTCGAAGAGGTCGCGGAAAGCGAGTTTCTTCGCCTCGACCTCGTGGTGGATGCGCTCGGCGCTCGACGGATCGAAACTATCCATCTCGAAGCCTTCGAGGATATTCAGGATCTCCAGGGCGGCGATTCCTTGTCCCGGAGGCGGTATCTCGAAAATGTCCACGCCGCGGTAGTTCGTCGAGATCGGCGCTACCCACGTCGTCTCGTGAGAGGCGAGGTCTTCTTCTGACAAATATCCACCGCCGTTTTGAACGCAGCGAGCGATGCTCGAAGCTACCTCTCCGCTATAGAAAGCGTCCGCGCCTCCTTCGATGACCGCTGCGAGCGTCTTCGCGAGGTCCGGCTGATAGAAAAGCTCGCCGGGATTCGGGACCCTGCCGCCCGGCAAATAGCATCGGGCGGCGGCCTCGTTTTCGCCGAGCAGTTCCCCGGCGGCCAGCCAGTAGCGGGCGACGACCTCGGTTATGACGTGGCCTTCGTCGGCGAATGCGCGGGCGGGTTCGAGAAGCTCGGAGAAAGGGAGCCGCCCGAGTCGTCTCGCGGCGTCTTCCCATAGCTTCACCGCGCCGGGGACGGTGACGGAGAGGCCGCCGCGTTCGGGCATGTTCTTTATTCCGCTTCTCCGCAGCTTCTCGATGGACGCGGCTTTCGGGGCGCGACCGGAACCGTTGGCACCGAGAATCTTGCCCGTCTTCGCGTCGTAAAACAGCAAGAATGCGTCCCCGCCCATCCCGGTGGTCATCGGGGCGAGGACGGCCATCGAGGCGGCCATCGCGACGCAGGCGTCGGCGGCGGTGCCTCCCGCGTCGAGGACGCGAATGCCGGCGAGGGCCGCTTGCGGGTGTTCGCAGGCGACCGCGCCTTTCGTTCCGTACACCGTCGAGCGTCCGCCGTTGTCGGGGCGGAGGAATTTATCTTCGATCCGCGCTTCGCTCCTGAACAATGTTCTCTGCCCTTCTCTCTGAGATACGGAACACAGTTTAGTCCGGGTGGCTAACCTCTGCCGAACTCTCGGAGCAAATCCGCGAGTTTTATTCGCTTCGAGATCGGGCGTCCGTGCGGGCAGACGTGGGGAAATTCGCACGACGCCCACTCTTTCAGCATCCGCTCCATCTCGGCGCGGGTAAGCTCTTCGCCGAACTTCCTGGAACCTTTGCAGGCGAGGGCTTTGGCGAGGTCTTCCCCTCCGGCGAGCGCCTCGACGGCGGCGACGAGGGAGACCTCCGGGTCCGCGGCCGTCTCCGGCGCGCATAGTATGCGAACCGCCACATCCCCGAACGGCTCGACCTCGAAACCGAGGGACTTCAGGTCCTCCTCGAAACGCCACACTTCCGAGGCGGCTTCTTCGGGAAGCCGGGCGATGATCGGCGCCTCCAGCCGGACGGGCGGGCTCTCCGGCTCCTTCGAGAGCTTCTCGTAGAGGATGCGTTCGTGCGCCCCGTGCTGGTCGAGGACGATGAGCGATTCTCCTCCGTCGTCGGCGACGATGAAACGCCCCGCGAACTGTCCGATCAGCGAAAGCTCCGCGACTCGGGCCTCCTCCCCCGCGCCGGAGCCGGAGTCCTTCCCCATCGACAGCGCATTCCGGATGGCGCCGACGACGAGCGGATATGCCGTCCTTCCACCCCGGAGCCTCACCGCGCTCTTCGCCGGATGGATGTTCACGTCCACCTCTCCCGGCCCGAGTTCGAGCCGCAAAAACGCCGCCGGATGTCGCCCCTTCGGGAGCAAATCCGCGTACGCCTTCGCGACCGCCGGGGCAAAAGAATCCGGCTCCACGACGCGACCGTTCACGGTGACGTGAAAGTGGCGGCGGGTCGGGAACCCGAGGGACATCGGGCTTATAAACCCCCACACGACCGGATCTTCGAGGGCGATGAGACTGCGAGCCAGCGGAACCCCATGAACCTGAGAGATCCTCTCCCGCAGATCCCCCGCAGCAGGAAGCGCGAGCGTCCCTCGCCCATCCACGCTAAGGAAAAACCCGACCTCGGGACGGCTCAGGGCGAGCCCCGAGACCACGGATATCACGGCGTTCGTCTCGGCCCGCACGGTGCCGAGGAAGCCCCGGCGAACGGGAAGGTTCGAGAACAGGTCGCGCGCTTCGACGGTGGTTCCCGGCGGGTGGGACGCCGGCTTCACCCCGACGATCTCTCCGGCCATCACCTCCACGCGAACGCCGTGAGGAGTCCCCGCAAGCTGCGTCGTCAAAGATAAATTCGAGACGGCGCCGATGGCGTGGAGGGCCTCGCCCCGGAAGCCGAGGGACTCGACCAGAGCGAGGTCGTCGGCGGTTTCGATCTTGCTGGTCGCGTGCCTCCCGACCGCTCTTTCGGCGTCTCCGACCGACATCCCCGAGCCGTTGTCGGAGACCCGGATCACAGCCACCCCTCCGCCCTCGACCTCCACCTCGACTCGCGAAGCGCCCGCATCGAGGGAGTTTTCCATAAGCTCCTTCACCGCCGAGGCCGGACGCTCGACCACCTCCCCCGCGGCGATGCGATGCGCGACCTCTGGAGAGAGGACGTGAATTCGGCCCTCCGGGTATTCAGCCGTGGTCTCGGAAATGAGTTGGGGAAAAAGTTTCACGCCGCCTCCGGCAGAACGTCGAAGCCTTCGTCGGTCGCGGCCCGACGCAACGTTCGGTCGAGGCAGGCGAACGAGCGGCCCTCCGTGCCTCCTTCGCACCACCGGAGAGAGGCGGCGAGTTGGAGGGCGTCTGCGGTTTTCAGGGGATGGTCTTTCGAGATGATGGAGGCGAGGAGGCGCATGTCGTCGGCGGGAGCAATCTCGGTCCAGTCCATCGCGAGCCGATCAAGCACAGTTCGCGCGGCTTTTTCTGCCATGGCATCCATGAAACCTTCGCGTTTCAATCGAGTGAGAACTCCCACGCCTAAAGAGCGTGGGCTTCTTGCGGAGGCGAAGCCGCCCGCTGAGACTGTTCCCCCAGTCTCAATATGTTCTTCGCGGCGTTGGTGTCCCTATCCAGAGACAGGCCGCATCGCGGGCAGTCGTAGATCCTTACAGATAGAGGCATGAGTTGACGGCGGCCGCAACAACTACAGTCCCGCGAGGTGTAGGACGGGTTGACTTTGACGAATACCCTATCAGCGTTCGCGGCTTTATAGGCTATCTTGCTCGTCAGGTCGGTCCACGCCGCATCAGCGATGCTTTTCGCAAGGCAGTGATTCTTGTTCATCCGGTTCACGCTCAAGTCCTCGACGGCGATGAACCCGTAGCGATCAACGAGCTTGCGGGACTCTTGATGAGCGAAGTTCGCCCTCTTGTTCTTGATGCGCTCGTGAACCTTAGCCACTATCTTGCGCCGCTTCGCCCGCTCCCAGCTACCCTTCGGAGCTTCGGAGAGACGACGCTGTGTCCGGGCGAGTTCCTTCTCCTCCTCGCGGAGGAACTTCGGAGCCGGGACGCTCCGCCCGCTCGAAGTGGCGATGATGTCCTTCAAACCAACGTCCACGCCGACTGCCTCCGTAGAGTACGGCAGAGGCTCCGGCTCCACCTCGCACGAGAAGCACACGTACCACTTGCCCGTCGCCGTTTTGCGAACCGTCGCGGTCTTGACCACACCTTCTAGCGGGCGGTGGACGGCGGCTTTGACATGGCCGATCTTCGAGAGGAAGACCCGCTTATCGTCCAC
>JBOHBL010000062.1:0-4901 GCA_050698295.1 Rubrobacteraceae bacterium
GTACTACCCGATGACCGTCAAAAAGCACCTCCGAGCGCAGGAGGTCGCCGAGCAAAATCATCTGCCGTGCATCTATCTCGTGGACTCCGGGGGGGCTTTCCTGCCACTTCAGGACGAGGTGTTTCCGGATCGGGAGCATTTCGGGCGCATCTTCTACAACCAGGCGAGGATGTCCTCTAAAGGGATACCGCAGATAGCGAGCGTGATGGGTTCATGCACCGCCGGAGGAGCGTACGTCCCCGCCATGAGCGACGAAGTCGTCATAGTCAAAGAACAAGGGACGATATTTCTGGGTGGACCGCCACTGGTCAAAGCCGCCACCGGTGAAGTCGTCACCGCCGAAGACCTCGGCGGGGCGGACGTCCACACCCGGCTCTCCGGCGTCGCCGACCACTTCGCCGAAAACGACGAGCATGCGATAGCCATAGTCCGTCAAATAGCCGAGAACCTGAACCGGGAAAAGAAGTTCCCGTGGACGGTCGAGGAGCCGGAGGAGCCTCTTTACGACCCGTCGGAGCTTTACGGCGTCGTCCCGGCGGACTACCGCACCGGCTACGACGCGCGCGAGGTCATAGCGAGGATCGTGGACTCAAGCCGCCTCCACGAGTTCAAGCCGCGCTACGGCGAGACGCTCGTGTGCGGTTTCGCCCGCATCCTCGGTCACCCGGTCGGAATTCTGGCGAACAACGGCATCCTGTTCTCGGAGAGCGCGCAAAAGGGGGCGCATTTCATCGAGCTTTGCTGCGAGCGCGGCATACCGCTCGTCTTTTTGCAGAACATCACCGGCTTCATGGTCGGGCGCGAGTACGAGGCGGGAGGCATCGCCAAAGACGGGGCGAAGCTGGTGATGGCGGTGGCGAGCGCGAACGTCCCGAAGTTCACCGTCATCATCGGCGGTAGTTTTGGGGCGGGCAATTACGGGATGTGCGGTCGCGCCTATTCGCCTCGCTTCCTGTGGATGTGGCCGAACGCGAGAATATCCGTGATGGGCGGCCAGCAAGCCGCGAACGTCCTCCTCACCGTTCAGGAAGACAATTTGGAGCGCGAAGGGAAGTCCCTCACCGACGAGGAGCGCGACGAGTTCCGCCGTCCCATCCTCGAAAAATACGAGGCCGAGGGGAACCCGTACCATTCGACCGCCCGTCTCTGGGACGACGGCGTCATAGACCCGGCGGATACGCGGATGGTTCTCGCGCTCGGACTCTCCGCTTCCGCGAACGCTCCGCTGGAGGAGACGAAGTTCGGCGTCTTCAGGATGTGAGATGAAGGTCGAATTCCTCGGAACCGGCGGAGCCATCTCCACGCCGCGTCCCTTGTGCGACTGCCGCGCATGCTCCGAAGCCCGCGAGAAAGGCGTTCCGTACAGCAGGAGTGGCCCGAGCATCTTCGTGCATGGCCCGGACGTTCTCATCGACACGCCGGAAGAGATAAAGGACGAACTCAACCGTTCGAAAGTCACGAACATAAACGCATGTCTCTATTCGCACTGGCACCCCGACCACGTGATGGGACGCCGCGTCTTCGAGTCTCTGAATTGGGACATCCGGGGCTGGCCCCCGAACAGCCGCCGCACCGACGTGTATTTGCCGGGCCGGGTTGGAAAGGACTTCCGCCAGAGGCTCGGTTCGTGGGAGCATTTCCGGTTCCTCGAATATTTGAAGCTCGTGAACGTCATCGAACTCGACGAGGGAGAGAAAATCGAAGTCGGGGGAGTTCGCATCCTTCCGTTCCCGCTCGCCGAGGAGTACGTGTACGCTTTCATGTTCGAGGAGGGAGGAAAGCGGATCCTCATCGCGCCGGACGAATTGCTTGGCTGGGCGCCGCCGGAGTGGGTGAAGGGTGTGGACCTCGCCGTGATTCCGAAGGGGATAACCGAGGTAAATCCGCTCACGGGAGAGCGCGTGTTCTCCGAGGAGCATCCGATTCTCGAAATGGAGGCGACCTTCGAGGAGACGCTGGAGATAGTCGGGAAGCTCGGCGCGAGGCGCGTGATTCTGACGCACATCGAGGAGATGTGCGGGATGACCCACGACGACTTGAGAGAGCTTGAGCGTTGCTTGCGTGACGACGGACTCGACATCGCCTTCGCGCACGACACGATGATCGTAGAGGTTTGATGCCGAATCCGGTTGACTCGTTCCCGAAAGGTCGTGTTTGCCCTTCACCGACTCCCGTTCCCGCCGAGCACGGAACCCTCGCCCGGATCCGGCATCACGCCTCCTCCTCGCGTTCTTCTTTTCCGAGAGCCGTCCTCAGCGCCTCGTTTGAGACGGCCTCGTAGGCGGGTCCGAGCAGTCGTTCGAGGTCTTCGCCGGTGAAGCCGGGAGGGCCGAGACGGCGCAGCGCCGGGAGAGGGACGGCGGGCGGCTTGACGGATATTTTCACGGCGTCGAGGTCGGGGCCCGCCTCCCAGAAGGCGTCGAGTTGTTCTTCGAGAGGGGTCGCGTCCGGCTCCGCCGTTTCGGGTCCTTCGCTTCGGCGCGTCGTGAGGGCCGGTATGATGTCTTTGGCGGAGCGTCCGCGCAGCCGGAAGAGGAGGAAGGGGTCTTCGTCGAAGCGCTCGGCGAGGATGTAGTGGACCGCCGCCGTGTGCTTGCAGACCTCGGCCCAGTCCGGGCAGTTGCAGCTCGTCTCGAGTTCTCCTTCGTAGGCGGGGAAGAGGCTCACCCCGGCGGCCCGGAACGCTTCCTCGATGTCCTCGGGCATCTCGCCGGAGAGGAGCCGGGCGGCGAAGAGGGCGCGTTCGGAGAGGGCGTCCGTCACGCGCTCCCACTCCGCGTCGGTCAATGGCTCGAGCGCGATGTCCACCCGGTATGGGCGCCGCCTCGAACCCTGCACTTTCGCCACCACTCCCCCCGTCGCCTCTTCGAGCGACAGAACCTGTCCCTGGCGGGCGTAGCGTTTGCCGCGGCGCAGACGGCCCGGGTCCATGAGGCGTTCGAGGGCTTCGATCCACCGCGTCGCCCACCAGCTTTTGGCGAACTCTCCGCGTTTGCTTCTCGCTTTGAGACCCTCGTCCGTCTCTATCGGCTTGCTCGGCGGATACCATTCGTCGTAATAGCTCATCCCAGCGCCTCCTTTCGCAGGGCGACCATCTCGCGCAGGTCGTTGTCGGAGAACTCCGTGATCCAGTTTTCCCCCGTTCCCACGACGCTCTCGGCGAGGGACTTCTTGTCTTCGATCATCTCGTCTATCCTCTCTTCCAGCGTGCCGACGCACACGAACTTGTGGACCTGGACGTTTCGCCTCTGCCCGATGCGGAAGGCGCGATCCGTGGCCTGGTCCTCGACGGCGGGGTTCCACCACCTGTCGAAATGGAAGACGTGGTTGGCCCTTGTCAAATTGAGTCCCGTCCCGCCCGCTTTCAGGGACAGGATGAAGAGCGATGGTCCGTGTTCGTCCTCCTGGAAACGCTTTACCATCTCGGTTCGTTGTTTGGCGGACGTGCCGCCGTGGAGGAACTGCGTGGTCGGGCCGAAGCGTTCGGAGAGGGTCGTCGAAAGCATCCCGCCCATCTCGCGGTACTGGGTGAAAATCAAAGACCGATCCCCGACGCTCATGGTCTCGTCCACGAGTTCGAGGAGCCTGATCAGCTTCCCGCTCCTTTTCACCTCGCCGTTTGCCGTTGACCCTTCGTGGAGGAACTGCGCCGGGTGGTTGCAGACTTGCTTGAGACGGGTGAGCATGCCGAGCACGAGTCCCTTCCGCTCGATGCCTTCGCTGTCCCCGACATCCTCCATCGCCTCCCGGACCACCGCTTCGTAGAGGCTCGCCTGCTCCTCGCTGAGGTTGCAGTAGACTTTCGTTTCCTGTTTCTCCGGGAGATCGTCGATGACTTTCGGGTCGGACTTGAGGCGGCGAAGCACGAGCGGCGAGGTCAGCCGGCGCAGCCGATGTGTCGCCTCCTCGTCGTTCTCGCGTTCGATGGGGAGGGCGAAGCGGCGGCGGAAGTCGTGCCGGGAGCCGAGGTATCCGGGATTGAGGAAGCGCATGATGGACCATAGCTCGCCGAGGCGGTTCTCGACCGGAGTGCCGGTGAGCGCGACCCGGAACCCCGCAGGCAACTCATACGCCAGCCGGCTCTGCTTCGCGCCCGGATTCTTGATGTTCTGCGCCTCGTCGAGGACCACGCCATGCCACCCGACACTCTCTAGCGTCTCCGCGTCGCGGCGCAGCAGCGCATAGCTCGTAAGCACGAGGTCCGTCCGCTCCATCTCCTCCACGAACTCCTCGCCCCGAAGCCGGTCCGGGCCGTGATGGGCCATGACCCGGAGTTTCGGAGCGAAGCGTTCGGCTTCCCTGTGCCAGTTGCTCACGACGGAGGTGGGGCAGACGACGAGCGCCGGAGCGTCGAGGTTCCCCTGTTCCAGATCCCGGACGAGCAGAGCGAGGGCCATGATCGTTTTACCGAGGCCCATGTCGTCCGCCAGACATGCGCCAAGCCCGGCGTTTCGCAGGAAGTCGAGCCAGGAATATCCGACCTGCTGATAGGGGCGAAGCTCGGCCCGGAGACCCGATGGGGCGGGCAAAGACTCGAGTTTCCGCTCGCCCTGGAACCGATCCAGCCATTCCTTCAGCCAGTCTTCGAAGGTGACGTCCTCGACTTCGAGGCCGTCTATCTCCTCGACGCCGCCGAGTCCCAGCTGCAGGGCTTCGGAGAGTTCGATGTCTTTTTCGTGGTCCTGTTTGGAGAAGAAATCGAGCGCCGCTTCTACCTGCTCGGGGTCGAGGCGGACCCACTCGCCCCGCAACTGCACGAGCGGGGACTTGAGCGCCACGAGCGTCTCGAACTCTTCCTTGCTGAGGCTCTGTCCGCCCAGAGAGAGTTCCCAGCGGTAGTTCACCAGCGCATCGAGGCTCATCTTGCCCGTCCCGTCGGAGGCGGGGGAGAGGTTCGCCCG
>JBOHBL010000063.1:0-1192 GCA_050698295.1 Rubrobacteraceae bacterium
GGGTCATAGAGTCGCCCCGCAACCGCTCGCTCGCGGCCCGTCCCTTGAGAGAGGCCGCCGGGGAGGTCTTCACGGTCTGCGTCGTGGCCTGCGCCACGGACGCCTCCGGCGGCGCCGACGCTTATGCCGAGGACTGGCTGGAGGCGGCCGACGCGGTGGTCGGCTGCTCGTCCGCAGACACCCGCTCCGCGCTCGAAGCGGCTCTGGACGCCGAGGAGGCGCGGGGTCGTAACGGCGCCCTGCTCGCGTTGCTGGGCGGCGGAGATCCCGACTGGGGAGAGCCGGGCGCGGGCGGCTCCGGGGTGGACGGTCGGCCCGTCTTCGCACTCGGTCCGGTCGCGAGTAGCGGCACTACCGCCGACAAGGGACTGAGGGAGCTGGTTCATGCCCTGATGGCCGCAGCGGACGATCACCCATCACCGCAACACCCATCGCATACATCACACTCGGCGAAGGAGGAGGAGGGCGCGCATGCCTGAGACGACGGAGAAGGGCAAGACGAAGAAAAAGGTCTCCTGGCTCGAAGACTCCCCGGAGGCCGAGGAGCGGAACCCGGCGCCTTCCGGCGGCGACTCGCCGGACGCCACCACCGGAAAGGTTCCGAGAGTCCCGGCGCCGGGCGGGAAGGCGGAAGGGGCCTCCGGAGGTTCTCTTTCCACCGGGGAGCTTCTGGGGCGCATCAAGGCCAACCCGGCGCCGCTGGCCTTCGCCCTGTTTGCCCTGCTGATCCTCTGCGGGTTCTTCTGGTTCTTCGTCCTTCGCGTCCCGGGGGAGTCCGCCACCCGGGGGTCGTCCGACGAGCCTTCCGGGGCGGAGGGAGGCTCGATGCTCGGCGCTGCTCGCGTCCCGGACGACCCGTTCTCGGGCGGGGAGGTGCGCGACTCGGGCGTCGTTTTCGGCGCGATGCAGGTAGAGGACGGAGAAGCCAGCCTGAGTGGCTCGGGCCTTGAGTGGTCGGGGACCGTCACCAAGAAGGAAGGAGCCGAGGGGGAGACCGTAACCCTCGAAGGCCCGACCGCCGCGCAGCTCGAGCGCGGCTTCGACCTTGGCGAATCGAGCGTCGAGACCGGCGTCTACGCCATCGCGCAGGAGAGCGGGGAGATCCTGCACGTCAGCACGCATACCTACCTGCCAAGAGGGGATGGGATCCAGTCTGGGGAGTTGACGCTCGGCACGATATACGCCCTTCGGG
>JBOHBL010000064.1:0-2885 GCA_050698295.1 Rubrobacteraceae bacterium
GGTCAATGGCGTCGTCATGGGTCGCTCCTTCCTTTGTAAATCGTGCGTGGTTGTGTCCTCGGTCAGGTGCGTGTGCAGGAAGGCGATCTGGTCGGTCATTACCTGTTGGCGCACGGGGTCTCGGTAGAAATCGAAGTGCGTCCCCGGATAGCGGCGCAACTCCCCGCGCGGCGCGCGCTCGGCTATCTGCCGCGTCGTCTCCTCCGGCGTCTCGCGGTCGTCTTCGGCTATGCACACGAGCACCGGCATCGCGAGCCGTTGCGCCACCTCGCCGGGCCGGTAGAGCATCATCCCGAAGAGCCCTCGCGGAGCCACCTCGTTGCGCCACGGCGAGTCGTCGGTCTCTCCAGCGAGTGTGGCTATGTGTTCGTGTGCTTGAGCCGTGGCCGTCACCGCCACCTCTCCCGGAGCGCCCACCATCGGGATGTAGCGAGGCGAGAGGCCCAGCCGACCGCGCGCCGCGTCCACACTCATCGCCCACAGGACTTTGAGCGTGTCGAGTGTCGAGCGGCCCTCCACCCTGCGCGGGAAGCCGTTGAACGGGATCTGCGCGACCACCGCGGCGATGCGCGGATCGTCGGCGGCGACGGAGACGACGTGCCCGCCGCCGAGCGAGGAGCCCCACAGCGCGACCCTCTCCGCATCCACGCCTTTGAGGCCGCGTGCGAAGCGGATCGCCGCGCGCCAGTCTTTTAGTTGTTCGCTGACGTTGACTACCTGGCGCGGCTCGCCGCCGCTCTCGCCGAAGCTGCGGTAATCGAACGTCAGCGCCGCCAGGCCGGCTGCGGCGAACCGCTCCGCAGCGTCGAAGAGCCGGTCCTGCGTCCCGCTGAAGCCGTGGCCCATCACCACGCCCGGAAGCCGTCCGGTCGCATCGGCGGGGCGGTGGAGGTAGCCGACGAGTCGCACGCCGCCGGAATCGAAGGATACCTTCGTACGTTCGATCTTCTCACTCATTGCAACACTCTTCTCTGGAGCTATACGCTCCGTCGGTTGGATTCTGACCAGTCATCGTCTGGCCCGCCCGTGTCGCAACGCGCCCTCCAACCACCGCCCCAGCCCTTCCGAGTCGTCGGGGCGACCACGCCAGGCGAGGTGGGCGTCCGGGCGGACGAGCATCACCTCGCCCGAATCGCCGTCGAGCGGGGCAAGCTCCACCAAAGAGTCGCCGAGCTTTTTCCCCGCTGTCGCGACGCAATCATCTGCGCTTCCGTCCTCCGCCATCAGCACCCAGCGTCCGCCAAGTTCGGCGTGCAGCCGGGTGCGCATGCCGTCCAGGCGCAGACATTCCACGTCCTCCACCCGGTCGCCGGGACGCGGGCGCCGCCCGAAGGGAATGGCGCGAGGGGCAAGCGGGCCGCGCCGGTAGCTGACCCCGAGTTGCGAGGCACCGAACGTCAATTTGCGCTGCACCCAGGGTTTGTCGAGCAGCGGAACCACCACCCGGTCGCGCAGGAACCGGACGAATGGTCCGTTTCCGGTTTGAAGTTGTACCGACGCCGTCGTGCCGGACAAGACGTCGGCGGCGAGCGGGCGTCGTTCGGCCTGATATGTGTCGAGCAGTGTTTCGTCGGCGCGGCCTCCGATCACGAGCGCGAGCTTCCACGCGAGGTTCTCGGCGTCGCCGATGCCGGTGAGCATGCCCTGCCCGCCCGTCGGGCTGTGGATGTGGGCCGCGTCCCCGGCGAGAAGCATGCGCCCCCGGCGATATTCATCGGCGAGCCTGCGGTGGATGCGGAAGTTCGACGTCCAAACCGCGTCGCGTATATGCAAATCCGTGACGCCCGCGCGCTCGGGGAAGTGTCGGTGGAAGGTGTCGAGGATCTCCCCTTCGCCGAACCGTTCGCCTTCGAGCGGGACGTCTGCCATCAGCCGCCATAGATCATCGCCTTCGGCATCGCGCATCGGCATGGCGAAGAGGAGGCCGTCGCGGTGGTACCAGCCGGCCGTCGCGAACCGGTCTGCTTCCCAGTCGGCGTGTACGTCGGCGAGGATGAACCTCTCGGCTACCGGAGCGCCGGGAAAACCAATGCCCGCGAGCTTGCGAACCCGGCTGTGCGCGCCGTCGCAGCCGATCAGCCACCCGGCGCGGACGGTTCGTCCGTCTCCGAGCATCGCCGTGACGCCGTCATCTTTTTGGGTGGCGTCGGACAATTCGGTGTCCCACTCTATGCCGCCGCCCAGTTCGGCGAGGCGATGGCGCAGTCCGGCCTCGATCTCGGCCTGACCGACGACGAGCGCCGGGCGCCCGCCCCCCCGTCCCGTGTCGCCGAAGCGCAAAGTGGCCAACAGCCGACCGTTCACGTGGAACCGTACCCGCAGCGCGGAGACCGACCTCTCGGGCAAATCGCCGAGAGCGCCCAGGCGGTCAAGTACCTCGACGCCGCGGGCGTGAAGGATGTTCGCTCGGGAAGTGGTGGCCGGGTGCGGCGCTTTGTCCACCACACGCACCGACACGCCGTGCATGAGCAAGGCGCACGCAAGCGCGAGGCCGGTCGGGTCGGCGCCGACGACCAAAACGTCCGCTGCTTCTGTGTTCGGATCAGCTATCTCGTTTGCTGCTCTCATCGTTATCTCGTCTCCTCGACATTCTCTCGTTCTCTACCTCACCGGAAATCGCCTGTGTGGTCGGACGCCCACTCGCGGAAGGGTCGCGCCGGCGTCCCCGTGACCTCTTCGACCGTGCGCGTGAGTGGCTCCGGCTTCGCCACGAACTCGGCGTGGGCCTCTAAGATGCCGTCCACGACCTCTGGCGGCAAGCCATCGGAGATCCACGCTCGCCGCGTCTCCTCCGCCGGAGCCTCCTCGAAGCGAAGCGGGCGGCCGATCTCCTCGCCGATGATTCGCACCTGCTCGGCTGTGGTGAGCGTCTCGGATCCCGTCAG
>JBOHBL010000065.1:0-2304 GCA_050698295.1 Rubrobacteraceae bacterium
CGTAATCCGCGTGATTGCACGAGTAGCTGAAGAGCAGGCTGAGTTCCCTTCGCACTGCGGAGGTGGGAGAAAAGGGCATCTCGTCGGCGTAGATGCCGACCACGGTGATCGAACCTCCCGGACGCGCGGAATCGAGGGCGGAATCGAGCGCCCTGACGGATCCGGAACTCTCGATCCAGAGTTCGGGAGCCTCGCCCCCGAACTCGCGCCTCAGATGCTCCTCCAGCGGCTCGTCGCTCAGGTTCGCGGTTTTCAGTCCCGCGCGTTCGGCAGCCGGGAGGCGAAAGTCCGAGTCCCGTCCCACTCCCGTGAGAAGCACTTCCGCTCCGGCGAGTTTGGCGAGCATGCCGCAGAGGACTCCGATGGGACCGGGACCGGAGACCACGACCTTCTGTCCGGGTCTTATGTCCGCCCGGACGCCCGTGGCGTGGACGGCGACGGCGAGAGGTTCGCCGAGGGCCGCCAGGGTGAGGTCGAGACTGTCGGGGACGGGGACGAGGTGCCGGGCGGAGACCACGGCATGCCCGGCCATCCCCCCGTCTCGGGAGAGGCCGACGGCTTCACGCCGGGGACACAGCTGCGTGGAGCCGGACTCGCAGATGGCGCATTGGCCGCAGCCCTGTATCGCGATGGCGACGACTCCGTCTCCCGCGCTCACCTCCGTCACGTCCGGGCCGAGAGCTTCGATGACGCCGGAGAACTCGTGACCGAGCGTCACCGGAATCCGGACCCACTCGAACCCGGCGTCCGAATTGAAAGCGTGGATGTCGCTGCCGCAGACGCCGCAGGAAGCCACTCGAAGCAACGCCTCTCCGGGGCCGGGAACGGGAGGCGGCATCTCCTCGACACTGGCTTCTCCGGGCCGGCTGCCGGTTTTCACGAAAGCCTTCATCCATCCACCTCCGTCTGCGCGAGGATGTAGCTCACGGCGGCTTCGTAGCCGTGGGCTCCCATCCCGGCGACGACGACGTGTACCGCGGGCGATATCACCGAACGCCGCCGCCACGCTTCTCTGGCGTGGACGTTGGAGAGATGCACTTCGACCTTCGGGATGGAGACGGCTTCGAGGGCGTCGTGGAGCGCGTAGGAATAGTGGGTCCAGGCTCCGGGGTTTATGACGAGCCCGTCTGAGCCGGCGGCCTCACGTATCCACCCGACCATCTCT
This sequence comes from Rubrobacteraceae bacterium, assembly GCA_050698295.1. Lineage (GTDB taxonomy): Bacteria > Actinomycetota > Rubrobacteria > Rubrobacterales > Rubrobacteraceae > JACCWD01. The sequence continues at coordinate 1,166 of JBOHBL010000065.1, forward strand.
CCCTCGTGGTCCGTCTGCCTGAACGCGAAGTCCGCCTGCGGGAACGTTCCGCGCAGCTTCTCTTCTATGTCCTTGAGCGTCAGGACGCCGTAGACCTCGGGTCGTCGCGTCCCGAGAGCGCCGAGGTTCACGCCGTTCAGGACAAATATCTCAGTCAACAGATACCTCCACCGGGAGTCGTTTACTTCCGCCGATCATCGCACACGCAACGAGAGCGGGCCGAGAACTCCGGCCCGCTCCCTTCAAGGTTGCTGGACTCCCGGCTCCGCCATGATCCGGCGTTCCGGGGCATCGGTCTCTGCGATGTCGCTGCGGAATGTTTCCGTGGCGAGGAAGACGCAGAGGGCGGATATGGCGCAGGCGATCATGGCGTATCCGGCGACGAGGGGCCAGCCGCCGACGGCGACCAAAGCGCCCGCTATCAGGGGTGTGAAGCCGGTGATGGCGCCTCCGAGCTGGTGTCCGAGCGCCGCGCCGCTGTAGCGGACCCGCGCCCCGAAAAGCTCGGTGAAGAACGAGGACTCTATCGCGTCATTCAAATTATGGGAGATGTTGATGGCGACGAAGTATGCGAGGAAGATCAGGACGACCGACCTCGTCTCAAGCGCCCAGAAGAACGGGAAGGCGACCAACGCCCCGATGATGGACCCCCCGGCGTAGATCGGTCGTCGCCCGATCTTATCCGAGAGCGCGCCGTAGATGGGTTTGGTGATGAACCCGAGCGCGGCGGTGACGAGGATGGCGGTGAGCATCGTCGAGTCGGCTATCCCCAATTGCTCGGTGGCGTAGGAGAGCGCGAAGACGGTCGTGCCGTAGTAGGTGGTGTTTATCGCGAGGCGCATGCCCGCGATGAGGAAGACGTTCTTGCCGTAAGTTCGGAAGACGTCGAGGACCGGCATCCGGGCCTCGGTGTGGCTCTCCTTGACCTGCTCGAAGACCGGAGACTCGGCGATCCTCAGCCGTATGATGAGACCCACGATCACGACGACCGCGCTGAGCAAGAACGGCACGCGCCAGCCCCACGCCAGGAACTGCTCCTGCGAGAGCATCCCCGTGACGATGGCGAACACGCCCGCCGAGAGCAGCGTCCCCGCCGATGGTCCGATCTGGGGAAAGCTCCCGTAGAATCCCCGTTTACC